>JBJOPG010000289.1:0-5269 GCA_046050865.1 Cyanobacteriota bacterium | reverse complement strand
ATATGCTCTAGGCAGGAAAAACTTTCGTCACGCCAATCTCCGACACGCCGATTTATCCCAGATGCACTTGGCAAATATTAATCTAATTGATGCCGACTTGAGCCACGCTAATTTAGCAGGGACAAATTTGACTAGCGCTAAACTAATCGCTGCTAATCTGAGTCATGCCAATCTAACTAATGCCAATTTGACTAACGCCAAACTTATGGGAGCAGATTTAACAGGGGCTAATTTAACGGGAACTAATTTAGATCGATAACCATTAGAGATTGTCGTTTTTTCAGGATTGGCATTGGTAACGCTACTGACTTTGTTTATTAGAGAGCATCCCACTACACAGTGGATTTTGAATTGATCTAACAGGCGATATGGTGAAAAAAGTTTATAACTCAAATAAACTACCTGAAATTATAGTGGAGAGGTCAGATAGCAAAGAGGTTAATTACAATTAAAGTCTAAACTGAACAATCAGAGAATGAAGATTTCTGTTGATGCCGTTATCCCCGAAGCAAAACTAACTAGATACCTACTTGTCTACAAACCGAGAAACGATAAATCTCAGTTTTTAGCTCAAGCTGGATTTACTTTGGATAACTGGCAAGTATTAAAAATAGCTATTCAACAACTCAATCAATCTGTAGAAGCTAAAGTAGATAGAACTGATGAGTACGGAACTTTTTATAATGTAAAAGGAGAGCTTCAGGGGGTTAATGGAATTAATTTATCTGTAGTTACAATTTGGTTGGAACGCAAAAGCGACGGTAAATTTCAATTTATAACTTTAGTACCAGGAGATTAAGATCGGCATGACCCTTGAACTATATTCGGAAGTCGTCTTGACTCAAAACATAGCTGACCACAATCTGAAAATTGGAGATGTTGCTACTTTAGTTGATTTTGTTCCCCATCCCCACGGTGGAGAAAAAGGGTGCGTATTGGAAATTTTTAACGCTGTAGGAGAATCGATTGGTGTAGCTACCGTTCCGATCTCTGCGATTAAATCTCTATCAGCTAGCGAGATATTAACTACCCGTCCGTTGAAATAAGCTAATTAAAGAAATAATTTTCTGTTCTTCCGCACCAAACTTTAGGGCAAATGCTTTAGCATCCAACTTAGGATACAATACATCTCCAACCCACTATATATCCTAAGCAATAGTCACCTTATCATCTAAATAAACATCTTGAATAGCGTTAAATAGCCTAATCCCTTCAGACATTGGACGCTGGAAAGTCTTTCTGCCCGAGATTAAACCACTACCGCCAGCACGTTTATTAATTACCGCAGTCCTTACCGCAGTAGCAAAGTCATGCTCCCCCGCATAACTGCCGCCAGAATTAATTAATCCACTACGTCCTGCATAACAATTAAGTACCTGATAGCGGGTTAAATCGATAGGATGATCGCTAGTTAAATCAGTGTAAACTCGATCGTCAGTGCGACCATATTTGGCTCCTGTAGCTTGAGCAACTGCTTGGTAACCGCCATTACACTCGGGTAATTTTTGCTTAATAAGATCCGCTTCGATGCTAACTCCCAAATGGTTTGCTTGTCCTGTTAGATCTGCCGCTAAATGGTAGTCTTTATCTTGTTTAAAGGCATCATTGCGTAGATAACACCAAAGAATTGTTGCCATGCCTAATTCATGGGCTTGAGCAAAAGCTTTGCTTACCTCTTGTATCTGTCTTGATGAGGCTGGTGAACCAAAATAAATAGTTGCACCAACGGCTACAGCTCCCAAATTCCAGGCTTGCTCTACCGAAGCAAACATAATTTGATCTGATGAATTAGGAAAAGTTAATAACTCATTATGGTTGAGCTTAGCGATAAAAGGAAGACGATGGGCATATTTACGAGACATCATCCCCAAAACTCCCAAAGTAGTAGCCACCGCATTACAACCGCTTTCTAAGGCTAATCTAATAATGTTTTCTGGGTCGAAATAGATCGGGTTGGGTGCAAAAGAAGCTGCGGCGGAGTGTTCGATACCTTGATCTACAGGCAGGATAGATAGATAGCCCGTATTCCCTAGTCTTCCTGTAGAGTATAGTTGTTGTAAAGATCGAAGCACTCTGGGATTGCGATCGCTATTAACAAAAATGCGATCGATAAAGTCTTTTCCTGGCAAATGTAAAGTATCTTTGGATACCTTGGCTTTATAGGTGAGTAAATCTTCTGCTTCTTTACCTAAAAGGGATGAAAGATTTTGCGAGGCTAATTCAGTAGCAACCATAGTTTTTGTCAGTGTATGTTGTCAATGTAATTATCTTGCTTGCTTTTATTGTGACTAAGTTTTCTCAAATCAAACATTTTTCGATAAAAAATTGGAGGCAGTTTATAGTTTGTGTCTGGTTAAGCTTAATCTTGGTTTTAGGATTTAAGCTAAATCTTGCTGCTCAAGTCTCCCCATCTCAGTTAGTACAACAAGCGCAACAGCAATATCAATTGGGCAAGTCAGCCCAAGCTCTAGAGTTATTAACCCAAGCGGGACAGATCTATCAAAGTCAAGGACAAGTTCTTCCCCAGGCGCAGGTCTGGGCTTTAATCTCTCTGGCACAGCAACAGCAGGGAAAATGGCAACTGGCACAGGCTAGTCTAGAGCGTAGTTGGGAAGCGATCGCTTCTGTTCCCGCCAATCCAGGAAAGACTCAGGTGCAAGCGCAAATCTGGAATACTCAAGGACATTATTCCTTTGCCACAGGAAAATATAGTCAAGCCCTTACTGATTGGCAGCAGGCAGAAAAACTATATCGTCAACTTGAAGACCCCATCGGCATTACGGGGACAGGGCTAAGTCAAGGAGAAGCCTTGGGGAAAATGGGATTTCATCGCCGTGCTTGCGATCGCGCCCTCCAGTTATTTACCTCTGAACCTGAATCTGGTTGTAAGTCTTTAACCACGGAACAAATAACCACCATTATTGAGCAAGCCCAAGGTCAAGATCAACCTTGGTTAGTGGAGGGTTTAAACAGTGTAGGAAATAGTTTACTATCCATGGGGCAATTGGATTTTGCACAAAGATTTATTCAGGCTAGTGACCATAGTGCCAGCGGGTTGCCCTTCTTAGCGCCGACAATTAAAGCCAAAATCACCCTCAGTTTGGGTAACATCCATCAAGCGATCGCCTTACAAGCAAAACAACAGGCAAATTCTGCTGATTTCCGCCTCCATAGCCGTCTGGCAATGAAATATTTCCAGCAACTTGATGTTCCCGCTACTAGCCCCGTAAGCATTTATTACCGATTAGCAGCACAATTAAACCACTTAACTCTCTTGATCGCTAGTCAAAATTGGACGGCAGCAGCGACAGTCGCCAATAAAATTCAGCTTGCTTCAGACTATCAGCCCAACCTCTATAGCCAAGTAAAATTTGCCAACAGCTTGGCTTTGCTCCAGGATCAGGGGTTAAGTCTGCAATATTCTCGCCGGGATATTGCTAATATCTATTTCAAGGTAATTAAACAGGCTCAATTATCGGGGGATAGTCGCCTAGAATCCTATGGGTGGGGTAATTTAGGGGAGATTTGGCAGGCACAATTACAGCTTCAACAGACTCCTCAACAGCTATATGAAAAGGCTCTATTATTAGCCCAAGCTAGCCAGTCCCCAGAAATTATTTATCGTTGGCAATGGCGACTAGGACGGATCTACCGACAACAGGGATTGAGGAGTAAAGCGATCGCTAGTTACCAGGCGGCATTAGCCAACTTGAGCAGTTTAAGAGGTGACTTAGTAGCGCTAGAAAAAGAGGTGCAGTATGAGTTTCAAGACCAAATTGAACCTGTATATCGAGAGCTGGCGGATCTATTGCTGACGGGTTCTCCTCAAGATCAGGATTTAGAAGCAGCGCAGAATGTAATTGAAGCCCTCCAGGTCGCAGAACTGGATAATTACTTCCAAGATGCCTGTCTGACTTTTGAACCGAAGAGTATCGACCAGATAGATCCCCATGCTGCCATTATCTACACCATTGTTTTGCCAGATCGTTTAGAGGTCATTATGGCAAACAGCGATCGCTCTAGTACAGGGCAAATATTCCATCATCATACTCAAATTATCCCCCAGACTGAGTTAGAACAGACCATTCAGCAATTACGAAGCTATCTTACCGAACCAGATCGCATGAGGGAAGTGCAGCAGCTTGCGGCTCAAATTTATACTTGGTTGATGGCACCCTTGATGAAAGATTTAGAAGTTCAGCAACCGCAAACTTTGGTGTTTGTCCTCGATGGCATGCTGCAAACAATTCCCATGGCTACTTTATATGACGGTCAACAGTATCTGATCGAAAAATATGCGATCGCTCTAACCCCGGGCTTAAGACTATTAAATGACCAAGCCGATTCCCGCCCGCTGTCTTTTCTGGCGGGAGGAATTAGCCAATCCCTGAAGGTAGAGGATCAGAGTTTTGCCCCTCTAGTCCATGTCACCGCAGAACTAGAAGTCGCTAGTCAATTAGAACACCCCTTGTTATTAAATCAACAGTTCACCCCTAGTAACCTGTTAGCCCAGCTCAATGCCACTTCTGCTTCGGTGGTACATCTGGCAACCCATGGTCAATTTAGTAGTAATCCCCAACAGACATTCTTGCTGATGTGGAACAAAATCCTCAGTATTAATGAATTTAGTCATATCATCCAAAACCGTTTAAATATAGATCGTAATCCTGTAAAACTGTTGGTGCTTAGTGCTTGTGATACCGCATCAGGCGATCGCCGTGCCGCCTTGGGATTAGCTGGTATTGCCGTCAGAAGTGGTGCCCTCAGTACCCTAGCAACTCTGTGGCAGATTAACGATGATTCTACCGCCCAATTGATGAAATATTTCTATCAACACCTTAAAAAGCATAGTCAGGCAGAAGCCCTACGAAGAGCGCAATTAGATCTGTGGCAGACAGAGACTAAAGATTGGCAGGTTCCTGCTTTTTGGTCAGGTTACGTGATCATCGGCAATTGGCAATAATTATTAGATTGATTTTAGATTAATTTAATTTGTTGTCCGCGAATGGCACAATCTAATAACTCAACAGGATGGAACACTTTAACCAGGGAACCCTTCAAATCTAGATGTTTTTGAATTTGCAACGAACAACCAGGATTAGGAGAGGCAATGACACTCGCTCCAGTATTAATTAAATTATTCACTTTTTGTCTACCCAGTTCATCAGCCGTTTCGGGCTGCAACATATTATAAATCCCCGCACTGCCACAGCATAATCCCGCATCTAAAGGTTCACGGAGTTTAACTCCAGGAATTTGAGTTAATAAC
>JBJOPG010000288.1:0-5282 GCA_046050865.1 Cyanobacteriota bacterium | reverse complement strand
AAGCAAGAGTGCTATTTGTGCAACTTCATCTGCTGTTGATGAAGCAAGCACCTCATTTTTAAGTGCAGGTTCAGACTGCATTTTCTTTAAAAATGCCTCGAGTTGATCTAAAGCCATATTTGAAACTCCTATTCTCGCTATGCAAGTGTTGCGAACTTGTTGATCAGACTTAAATAATAGACTATCTTAAATGCTCTACATTGAATATTCATGGCCGCAAAATCTTAACCTCCACACTCCTTACTACATAATGCTCTTTCAACTTTCTTTGAACTTCGGATTGGCGATCGGCAAATAAATAAATTGACTATAATTATACAATGTATAACAAAGTACCTAGCTTAAAGTAACACGAGTGCAATGGAAGTAGAGTTAAGGAAGTGGGGCAACAGTATTGGATTCCGCATACCGAGCAAGGTGGCTCAGAGTTGGGGGATCGATGAGAACTCGGTGGTAGAGCTTACTGAGTCAGGTGACACATTAATTATCAGTAAAAAACAAACTGTACCTAGCTTGGATGAGATGCTAGCCAGCATTCCCGAAAGCTTTGAATATCCAGATGATGTAGCTGATTTTATTGACAGCGAACCCCAGGGCGACGAATTGCTATGAAGATTTCCAGGGGGGAGGTAATTAGGATCAACTTGAATCCCACCGAAGGCAGAGAGCAAGCGGGTAATGCTCGTCCCTGTTTAGTGTTAAGTCACACCAAGTACAATGCAAAAAGAGGTGGTATAGTCGTCGTTACGCCTCTAAATAGTACGATCAAACCTCAAATTAAGATGATGATTCCCGTTCCTGATGGCTACCAAGTTAGGGGGTCGGTAATCGCTGAACAAATAAGAACTCTGGACTTAAAAACTCGCTGGTGGAAAACAACTGGTGAAGTATTGCCTGTCGAATTTGTTGATCGCGTAGTGGAAACTTTTAAGGTAATTATCAGTTGAAGCAAACGAACCAAAAGTGTGATCGCTGAATATTTTTAAATGATTAGCTTATTAAAAGCTAGAAGCTAGAAGCTACGAACTAACTAATTAATAACGGAGTCTATTCAACTGAAAACGGCTGTAAATCCCATGTTGAACCAATTGTTTTCAGCGAATTGAAATCCCCTTGATCGCCCTATAGTCAAGCTATGATAGGAAAGCATCAATAATTAAATTAATAACAGTTAATCACTAATGAAAAACAAGAAATTTCTAGGTAAAGTGGCTAGCCACGCGACAGCGCTTTTTTTAGGAGTTATTTTGACTTTTAGTACCGTAAGAGTAATGTCTTCTAAGGCTTATACCTTAGACTCAGGCAGCACTTTAAATAATAATAATCCGATCGCTCTGGAGACCAAACCAACACTACAAGCCCAAGCCCCAGTAAGCAGTGGTTCAAGCAGTTTTGTGGCAGCAGCGGTAGCCAAGACGGGGCCTGCGGTGGTACGCATTGATACCGAAAAAACCATTGCTAGTCAAATGGAACCTTTATTTGAAGATCCTTTCTTCCGTGAATTTTTTGGCGATCGCTTTGGCGCTCAAGTACCCAAAGAAAGACAAGTAAGGGGGCAGGGTTCAGGTTTTATTACCCAAGCAGACGGGACGATCTTAACCAATGCTCATGTAGTTAGTGGTGCAGATCGCGTTACCGTCACCCTCAAGGATGGACGAGAATTTAAAGCAGTAGTCAAAGGTACGGATGAGGTTACCGATTTAGCCGTAGTTAAGATCGAAAACCAGAAGGGAGATTTACCCATTGCACCTTTAGGCAATTCCGCTCAGGTTCAGGTAGGAGATTGGGCGATCGCCGTGGGAAATCCTGTCGGTTTAAATAACACTGTAACCCTAGGAATTATCAGTACTCTAACTCGTTCCTCGGCACAGGTAGGTATTCCTGATAAGCGCATTGACTTTCTGCAAACCGATGCCGCCATTAACCCAGGTAATTCGGGAGGGCCATTATTAAATGAGCGGGGAGAAGTAATTGGCATTAATACTGCTATTCGTCCTGATGCGAACGGGATTGGATTCGCCATCCCCATTGATCAGGCAAAAACTATTGCCACTGCCCTAGCTGCGGGTCGGCAAGTGCCCCATCCTTATGTCGGGGTGCAGATGCGCACCTTAACGCCTGAACTAGCCAAGCAAAGCAATAGTGACCCCAACTCTCCCTTTGCTTTACCTGAAGTTCCAGGAGTTTTAATCTTGCGGGTTCTCCCCAATACTCCCGCCGAAGCAGCAGGTTTACGTTTAGGGGATGTCATTACCGCAATTGATGGTCAGACTATTACTGATGCCGAAACACTCCAGTCCCTCGTGGATGGCAGTGGTTTAAATAAGAGTCTTCAGTTTAAAGTTATTCGAGGCGATCGCACTTTAAGTCTGAAAGTAGTCACCAGCCAACTCAAAGGGGTTTCTTAAAAGCTTAACTAGAGTATATTTAGTAGATATTTATTAGGTAATTTTAGGGCGAAGAAGATTCGCCCTTTTTCATATTCATAATTTATCGTCATAAAAACCAACAAAACTTTATTTTTAATTGGGGTGATTGCACAATAACTGCACAAAGACTTTGATTGAATAAGTGTTATCCAAATGTCACTGAATCTCCTAACTTTTAAAGGGTTGAGAACTTCTATAAAGCAAAGTTAGGAATCAGTTTTCTAAAAAAATCATTTGGTATAAATCTAAGATTTAGGAGAAATATTGATGTTTGATGCATTTACCAGGGTGATTTCCCAAGCCGATGCTAGAGGTGACTATCTTAATCAAGGTCAGTTTGATGCACTTAAAAATATGGTGGCAGACAGTAACAAGCGGATGGATGTAGTTAATAGAATTACAGGTAATTCTTCTGCTATTGTCGCCAATGCTGCGCGTGTTTTATTTGCCGAACAACCTCAGTTAATTGCCCCTGGTGGTAACGCCTATACAAACCGTCGCATGGCTGCTTGTTTAAGAGATATGGAGATCATCTTACGCTATGTCACCTACGCAACTTTTTCTGGTGATGGTAGCGTTTTAGAGGATCGTTGTTTGAATGGTTTGCGGGAAACCTACGTAGCTTTGGGAGTTCCTGGTGGATCTGTAGCTGAAGCTGTGAACAAAATGAAGGATGCAGCGATCGCTTTAGCTAATGACAAAAATGGTGTAACTCAAGGAGACTGTAGTTCTCTAATGTCAGAAGTATCTAGTTACTTTGCTCGTGCTGCTTCTGCTGTAGGTTAATTTATCCCTACCTCAATTCATTTTTTAGTTCAACATAGTAAAACATTATTCCAAGAGGTATTTTATCCATGAAGACTCCTATCACCGAAGCGGTATCGGCTGCTGATTCTCAAGGTCGTTTCTTAAGTAGTAGCGAAATTCAAACTGCTTTTGGTCGTTTTCGCCAAGCTAATGCTAGCTTAGAAGCTGCTCAAGGCTTAACTGGTAAAGCAGACAGCCTAGTTAATGGTGCTGCTGATGCAGTTTATAAGAAGTTTCCCTACACCACGCAAATGGAAGGACCAAATTACGCTTCTTCTGACACAGGGAAAGCTAAATGCGCTCGCGACATTGGCTACTATCTGCGCATGATCACTTACTGTCTTGTGGCTGGTAGCACTGGCCCTATGGATGATTATTTAATTGCTGGAGTTGCTGAAATCAACGCCACTTTTGAATTGTCTCCTAGTTGGTATGTTGAGGCTTTGAAATATATTAAAGCTAATCATGGCTTAAGTGGAGATCCTGCTGTGGAAGCTAACTCTTACATTGAGTACGCAATTAACGCTCTAAGCTAGATTTTCTGGCAGCTTGGAATTGTGGATGACCATTGAGCTTGACTTTTTGTTTAATGGTTAACCGTAATTCCAAGCAGTTTTTTTAATGTACCTATCAAAAAAATCAGGAGTATAACCAATGGCTATTACAGCAGCATCACGCTTGGGAATTTCTGCTTTCGACGAGACTAATATCGTAGAACTACGTCCCAATTGGGAGAAAGATGATGCCGCCACAGCGATCGCCGCAGTGTATCGACACGTTTTAGGCAACGAGCATTTGATGAAATCCGAACGTCTAAGCGGTGCTGAATCTCTGCTCGCAGATGGTTCGATCTCTGTGCGTGACTTTGTTAGAGCAGTAGCAAAATCAGAACTTTATAAATCAAAATTCTTTTATAACAACTATCAGGTTCGTACTATTGAGTTGAACTTCAAACATCTACTCGGTCGTGCACCCTACGATGAATCGGAAATCATCGAACATCTCGATTTATATCAAAATCAGGGCTTTGAAGCAGATATCGATTCCTATATCGATTCTGAGGAATATGTGCAGAGCTTTGGCGATAATATTGTTCCCTTTTATCGGGGTTTTTCCACCCAAGCAGGACAAAAAACCGTTGGGTTTACTAGAATGTTCCAACTATATCAAGGTTATGCCAATAGCGATCGCTCTCAAGGTAACGCTGGTAGCGCTCGCTTAACCTATGATTTAGCTCGTAATATGGCAACTGCCGTGCGTAGTCCTGGAGGCAATGGTTCTCTTTCTGGTACAACCATTACGGATCGAGGCGGGTTATATCGGGTAAAAGTTACTAAAGGAACGATAGGACGCGCACCCCAAGTACGTCGTAGTATGCAGGAATATGTCGTTCCTTACGAAAGACTTTCCGCAACTATGCAAAAGCTAAATAAGCAGGGCAGTCGCATTCTAAGTATTACCAATGCTTAGTTTTAATTAATCATCAGGAGAATAGTAAGTGGCAATTACAACAGCAGCTTCTCGTTTAGGGGTTTCTGCTTTTAGCGATCGCAAACCTTTAGAATTACGTCCCAATTGGACTCAAGACGACGCCGAGACAGTAATTAAGGCTGTCTATCGCCAGGTTTTGGGCAACGACTATATTATGCAGTCTGAGCGTTTAACCGCTACAGAATCTTTACTGTGTAATGGTTCACTGACGGTGCGAGAATTTGTTCGGGCAGTAGCTAAATCAGAACTTTATAAAACCAAGTTCTTTTATGACAATTTTCAAACTAGAGTGATTGAGTTAAATCTCAAGCATTTGCTGGGACGAGCAGCCTATGACGAGTCTGAAGTGATTTATCACCTCGATCTTTATCAAAATGAAGGTTATGAGGCAGATATCGATGACTATATCGACTCGGCTGAATACGAAGCCAACTTTGGTGACAATATAGTTCCCTATTACATCGGTTTTGCAACTCAACCAGCACAGAAAATTGTGGGTTTCACCCGTATGTTCCAACTATATCGGGGTTATGCCAACAGCGATCGCGCTCAGAT
>JBJOPG010000287.1:0-7711 GCA_046050865.1 Cyanobacteriota bacterium | reverse complement strand
TAACTTTCATAACTGGGATAACAAGACTGACGTGCTGAGAAAGCTAAGAGAGCAGTTGCGCAAGGGAGGAATCATAGCCCTCGTTCACCAGCCCAGAATCCCTGGTGCTACAGAAGATGATGCAACTGAAGCGGGAGAAAGGTTCGCACGCTATCTGGAAATGGCGGGATTTAAAGATATCAAAGTGGAACGGAAGATGATGAAGCCTATTTCGACGGTGTACGTACAAGGAAGAAATGTTCAATAGGTGTAGCGACCCTTCAGGTGCGATTCGTTTCTAGGTGAATACATAGCCTAGAGTGTTGGTAAAACATAATGAAATTTGGAAATTATCCGACTAAAGGATATAAAATCAAACCAGCGATCGCTGCTCCTAAAACCAAGAGTGGTTCGGGTAATTTTTTCTTAAATTTCCAGAGTAAAGCAATACTGATTAAAGCGATCGCCACTGTGGGAATGTCAATTAGCGATCGCTTGGCTAAGACAATTACTGCCCCTGTAATTGCTCCTGTAGCAGCAACAGTTACGCCTTTAACAAAAGCGGCAATTCCTGGTAGTTTCCCATATTTTTTAAAATAGGGTGCAGGAAGAATCGTGAATAGATAAGGAAGAATCGTGAATAGATAACATGGTATAAAAGTTCCTAAAGCAGCTACTACCGAGCCTGATAACCCTGCAACTAAAAAGCCAATAAAACCCGTAGTAATTACCACAGGGCCAGGAGTAATCATCGCCACTGCCACCGCATCGACAAACTGTTTATCAGTTAACCATTGAAAATCTTTGACTACTCCACCATACAGAAAAGGGACGATCGCCAAACCACTACCAAAGACAAACGCACCTGCTTGGGAAAAATACAGCAAAATCTTCCAAAGAATTCCTTCTTGAGCAACAGTGGTTGTTGCCTGAGTTAATAAAAATAAAGGAGCAATACTCAAGGATTTATTACCTTGAAACCAATTTTTAGGCGGTGCTTCGGCGAACCAAACTAAAACACCAGCCAACAGAAAAGTCCAAATAATCTCTGATTCTGTAATTACCGTAATCGAGATACTAATCAGATAAATAATCCAAACCAACGTCCCCTTGATCATCTTTTGAGTAAGTTTATAAGCACTATTGGCAATAATCCCAATCACACAAGCACCCACTCCATAAAAGACTGCTTGCATCCAGCTAATACCACCATATAAGGTATAAACCCAACCTAGAGTCACAACCATCAAGAATGAAGGCAAAATAAACGCAATTCCACCGATAGTTGCCCCTAAAATGCCGTAATGAACGTAGCTAAGATAAATGCCCATTTGTGCTGCTAAAGGCCCAGGTGCAAGTTGTGCGAGGGCTAGTCCTTCGGCATATTCACTTTCAGAAATCCATTTTTTCTGTTCAACTAAATCCCTGTGCATATAGCCGATCAGAGCGATCGGGCCACCAAAGCCGATCGCTCCTAGTTTGAGCATATATAGAACCATCTCCCAGAGAGAATAATTAATTTTACTTGTTTTAAACTCCTGATCTTCCTGCTGCGAAGGGTTACTCATAATTAATGATTAATTATTTTCCCTTATAATGTAATATCTGTTGCATTATAAAGCAATAACCTTTACATTTTAATTCTTCTTGGTCTTTGCCAAGGCGAGATAAAGTCCTTCAAACAGCTTAATACCTAAAGATTCAAGTTCTGAATCGCTAAAAGAAGCCAATAACCATCCCTTGAGAATTGTTTCTACGCCAATTGCTTCGGGAGATATATATTCTCCATCTTTTAAATCGAGTTCATGAACAATTTGCGCGATCGCTTTTACCCCAGGTTCTACTAAACCAAATCGCAACATCATCGTCTCAAAGCTACATAAATTACCTTGATGCCCGAATTCCGCTGCTTTCATATCAAAGGCGATTTCATCGGCTGCTGGTTGTAGGGAATAACGAATGACAGCATCAGGATTAATAAACTTACGAATTAACCAAATACAAGCCAGACGATCTACAAAAGGACGAGGACGAGTAACCCAGGGTTTATGGCGATATTCAGCAATGGTAGTGCTAACTAAGTTAGTCGGGTTTTCTGCTTTAAGAGCTTGTTCGATTCTAGTTAATCTTGCTGCCACAACTTGAGCATCGGGACAATTAAAAAAATCCAGATTTAGAATTTCCCTGTAGCGTTTTCTTAATTTAGCGATCGCTTCTTTGATTTGTAGGACTTCAACAACTCGATTGGTCATGGCGGGGAAACCCCGCCGACCCTCTCGTTCAATTTGTGGCTGAATAGCAATTTGCTGTTCTAATTCTGCTGCTTGAGTATCGATTTCGAGATAGTCTTGTTGACGAGCTTGACGAAACATTTCGCTAATTTCGCCATCGCTCAAGCCTTCAAACTGTTCGACATAAAAGGTAAAATATATACTCCTGTCTTGACTGAGATTGCCCCGATACGGCGTAATCTTCGCCACAGAGCTACACGGGGACTGGAACGGGATTTTGAAGGTAGAGAGTAGGAAAATACTAGCCATTTCATTCAGTTATAAGGATATCGAGGTTAGCGCAACCATTAGTAGCTTAATCTAAAAAATCTGTAAATCTCTGTCACAGATTAAATAACTTTCTCGTCTAGGTTAATAGATTTCTCAATCCGAACAAAAATCATGACAGAAAGAATTAAATTTGAACAAGTAGAACCTGCTGCTTACAAAGCTATGTTGAGCTTAGAACACTACTTAGCTCAATGCGGATTAGATAAACAATTATTATGCCTAATCAAAGTAAGGGCTTCTCAAATCAACAGATGTGCTTTCTGCATTGATATGCACACTTTTGAAGCTAGAAAAGTAGGAGAAACCGAACAGCGTCTATATGCCCTTAATGCTTGGCGAGAAACATCTTTTTTTACTCCTCAAGAAAGAGTGACATTAACTTTAACCGAAGCGTTGACTTCAATTGCTAATAACTCCATAAACGATGAGCTTTACGACTTAGTTAGTCATCATTTTTCTCAAAATGAAATTATTCAAATTTTAATGGCAATCTCTACTATTAACGCTTGGAATCGTATTGCTATTACTACAAGAATGATTCCTGGCAGTTATAGAGTAGAACAAACAGTGTAAAGAAATAGAATCATGGAAAAATTTATCAAATTAGAAACATTTGGATTTGGTATTAATTTATGTGGACTGATAAAGAAAGAAAAACTAAAAGAATATTAGCGAATCAAGAAATATTCGAGCAATATCGTCCCAGATTACAAGCCATTGCTTACCGAATGTTGGGAACTATAGCTGACGCTGAGGATATAATACAGGAAGCATTTATTAAGTGGCAGCACGTTTCTTTGCCAGAGATACAATCTCCTCAAGCCTATCTAACTACAATTGTTACTCGTCTGTGTATTGACTATTTACGCTCGGCTAAAGTAAGGCGCGAGCAGTATGCAGGAGCATGGTTGCCAGAACCAATAATCTCTTACAAAAAAGATGAACCCAGCGAATTAGTGGAGTTAGCTGATTCTTTAGCAATGGCTTTTCTCGTAATGCTAGAAAGATTATCTCCGATTGAAAGAGCCGTATTTTTATTACGAGAGGTTTTTGAATATGATTATGATGAAATTAGCCTAATTGTCAATAAAAATTCCGTCAACTGCCGTCAAATCTTGCGACGCGCCAAGCAGCATATAGTTACTAAACGTTCTCGATTTGATACTTCACTTCAGCAACAAGAACAATTAACCAGAAAATTTATCGAAGCTTGCAAACTAGGAGACTTACCAGGATTAATCGAGCTACTAGCAGCCGATATTACTCTCTGGTCAGATGGCGGTGGTCAAGTTAAAGCATTACTTAAACCAATGCAGGGTGCAATAAAAGTTGCCCGTTTTTTAATTGCTTTGCGTCGCAGCAAGCTAATTCCTAATTATGATTCCGAGTTAGTTAAGGCTAACGGTCAAATTGGCATAATCTACACTCTTGAAAGCGATATTCAAAGTGTAGTCACTTTTGAATTTATCGACTTTCGTATTCATTCTATTTATTTTGTAAGAAATCCTGAGAAATTAAAGCATATTTTTGACAATTGTTCTCAAACATTTCTGTCTTAGTTTTGGCGATCGCAGGAATAATAACTTGGATTGGGATTAGTTAGTAAACGTAGTGATTTGAAATTGTAAGCTCATCCCTGCCTGAAAGGATCAAAGCGTCACGTCATTTTTTAGTCAGAAAATTTGATAAATTAAATTGTTTTCTTACCCCTCCGTCAAGATAAAAAGAGGAAATAAATAGACTCTTTTCAGGCAAAGAAGGCAGCGCGATCGCTGGCATTTATTTCATATGAGAATGAATTTATAAAAAAGTAGGATGGGGACGAGTAAGATAAATTTCAGACAGTGCTTTGACGTTAGCTAACATTTCTCGTAATAAATAGGGAATCATTCCTCGCAGTCCATAAATCTCTCGATCTGGCGTTCCCAAACCAACTGCGTTTACTCCTAACTGACGACAAGTATAGACAGCGCGAGGTAAATGATAATTTTGGGTAATCACCACCGCTCGATGCACGTCAAAGACTTGATGGGCGCGGTAACAACTTTCATAGGTGCTAAAACCTGCATAATCTAAAGTAATATCTTGTGTCGGTACGCCCAAATCGTGGGCAAATTTTTTCATCGCCACCACTTCATTGTAGGAAATCATGCTATTATCCCCCGTCATCAGCAGCTTCTGGATGCGCCCGTGCTGATATAGTTCCACCGCAGATTCCACTCGATCAGCCAACATGGGACTGGGAGTTCCATCGGCTGATAAGCCCGCACCGAAGACAATAGCGACATCTTCGTGAGGAACTTGAGCCGATGACAAGTGGCGATCGCTATTTGTAGCTAAATTAATATAACCAGTCGAAATTATGGGGATTAAACACGAACCAATTACTAACCATAACAGCAGCGATCGTAGTTGATATAATACTCTTAAAAATCTAGGCTTTCGTTTTCGTTTTAAGTGTTTTAAGTAATGTTTACGATTTTTGTGGCTCAAACGATGAAAATTTAATAGCTTTTTTAAAAACACAGAATAATTCAGAATAAAGTACACAAGAGCGATCGCTTCGTCACTGTAATTAAGAATACTTACTCAATTCAAAAATACTAGGTTGTTTGAGGATGGTGGTCGTGTAAGCCAGTATAAGGGTGAGCATGGTGTATTGCTTGGTGCTGATGAGAATGAATATGAGATTCCATCACGAGAATGTCAGAAGAATGCGCGTGTTGATGATAACCTTCGTGGGTATGTTCGTGTTCGTGCCAATAGCTTTCATGCTCATGTTTTGGTTTTTTGGGTGAGAGAGTTAGTTGAACTACCACAAGCAGAACCAAACCAATTAAACTTCCGTAGAGGAAAGGCACTTCTTCTTGATTACTCCCCAACCATCCAGCTAAAGGATAGGAAAGTACCCACCATAAATGACTCCAGGCAAATTGCGCTCCATAAATTCGTCCCTGAAATTCGGTTGGAGTGTGATCGGCAATTAAGGTCTGGGTAGTTACATTCACAAAAGTTTGTCCTGCCCCAGCCACTAACCACAGTAACAGTAGCAGTGAGAACCCGACATAACTGGCAGGCAATAGCGCGATTGTCAGTAGGACTGTCCCCAACAGAATCACGCTTGTACGCGCCCAGTGCTGTCCTAACGAGCCGACGGCAGCAGCAGCCAGGGTAGCCCCAATCCCCAATGCTGCCATAACCCAGCCATACTGCACGCTGCCCAAATTGAGCGTACCTTGAACATAGCCCACTGTATTGACTAAAATTTGCGCCCCCATCACAGAAGCCACAAGCTGCATTGCTAGGGCATAACGTAAATAATGATTGCCGAACAAACGAGTCGTACCTTCCTTAACCTCTTGCCAGGTTCGACCCGATGGACGAGCTTGGTCTGTTGCGTGTTCGACTCGCAATTGAATAGGAAGAGTAACGATGAGAACAGCAGCAATCAAAAACGTAACGGCATCCAGAAAAAATACTTGTCTTGCTCCCACAAAAGCCGCGATCGCACCTGCAATCCCTGGGCCTAATACCCCTAATAACTGAAATGTAGCACTAGAAAGGGCAATTGCCTGGGGGTAATCTTCTCGTCCCGTAACTAGGGGAATGGTCGCCTGATAAGTTGGGGTGAAAAAGGCATAGAAAACATTTAGGGCAAAGACAATGGCATAAATCTGCCAGACAGCGTTTACAAACGGTAGCAAACTGACAATTACCATCCGCGCTAGATGAGTTGTCACCAAAATAGTTTTGCGGTCAAGGCGATCGGCAAGTACACCAGCAAATGGTGATAGCAGCACAAATGCGGTGACTCGTAAGGTTAAAGCTCCTGATAGTACGACGGCAGAGTTCTCTCCAGCTAGCTCAAAAGCCAGTAGTGCCAACCCCAACCAAGTAAGCGCATCGCCTAACAGGTTGGTTATTTGAGCGGAGTATAAGCGAGCAAAGATCGGGTTTTGAAGGCTGCGAAAAAGCTGAAGAGACTGCATGACTTTAGGTTATAGGAGCTTAAAAAATATGCCCCCAGGGGGGATGTTCTATTTCATAAAATAACACAAAGATTTTAGGCTAGTGCCTCATAGTTTTGTCGGTCTAATAGCAGAAAAAACCCTGCTTTCTTTCTTTACAAGCAATTAAATCTAAGCTATAGGATTAGCCTAAAAACTGGCGTATTTCTGACACTTTTGCTTCAGAGATTAATAGTTCTTGATTATGACCTGCTGTTTCCTGTTGAATTCCTGGCTGACAAACTCTAGTCAAAAATTCAATAAAATCGCTTAAACGGCGAAATTGAGGCTGTGTTGAGAGAAATGATTCAGTTACTTTCATTGGTGGTAGTTTTGTCCCATTAGCGCAATAGATAGTCGGGTTATCTGGGTCTAGGCGCATCATGCAGTAAATTGTCTTCTTATCCTCCATTAAGATAAAAAGAGGCAGTAAATCAATTTGGCATCTGCCGAGTTTTAGATGGCGATGTCCTGCTAAGGAATATTCTAACGGCAAGAATTTGGTAATAATGAGGCGATTTCCCAATTTAGTATGTATTTCGTTCTCTCGACCAGTTAATTCTCCATGCCATTTACCTTTGAGCCTGAGTAGTTTCTCTCCTAAGTTAAATTTTCCTGGTTTGCCAGATAGTCCATTGTGCCACTGATACAAAAGAAAAGCATCTTGAGGTAGCGTCCAGGTAAATGAAGCGACTTGCGCCTCAATTTCAGCTGGGGTCAATCCTGACTGCAAGCGGTTGGCAATTGTGGGAACAGTTTGGGTTAATGTAATGTCAAAACGGTTGAGTAATTTGAGCAGTTCAGTCATAGCGATCGCTCCGAATTAAAGATTAGCCTACTCAATTAAGACGAGAAAAGTACTCAATTTGTGATTAAACTAATAATCTCGACTTACAATTCTTTACACTTCTTTGCTTTGTTACAACTCCTGCAAAGCTCAAATCTTCAAATTTCACCCACAGTTTATTTAAGTAGTTTAAATAATCAGTCTTTATTTCGTTGGGAATTGATCGGTAAAATAAACAACTGTAAACCTGATTCAAAAGGCGCGTTTTGACTAGGAAGATTCTCACTCAAAAGCCGCCGTACCCAGATTACGCTGCGCGTCCCAAACTAAGCGGGATAAATAGCCTTCGGATCACGGCAAAAACCCCAACAATAACC
>JBJOPG010000286.1:0-5333 GCA_046050865.1 Cyanobacteriota bacterium | reverse complement strand
TTAATGCAGGCATTTCCACCACCGTCGCCCCCTGTTGTTGCAGCAAGGAACTAAACTTACTCGATTGTTCGGCAGCACGAGTTACTAAGATAGTTTTGTTAGTTAAAGGGGGAGGAGTTTCGGGAGAATTCTGATGACTAAGCTGCACAACCTTACCTATCACAATAACTGCGGGAGAAAGAGATATTTCTGCGGTTTTGTCTACTATATCGGTTAACGTACCCCAATAAAACTGCTGTTGTGGTCTGCCAGCCTGACGAATAATCGAGATTGGTTCATCAGGCGATCGCCCATGGGTAAGCAAATACTGAATGATTTGCAGTAGCGATCGCCCTCCCATTAGGATCACCAGAGTATCAATTCTCGCTAAAGCTGACCAATCTAAATCTTCGGGTTGATGTCCACTCAGCACAGCAAAACCACGACTTAAATTTTTATCCGTTAAAGGAATTCCCGCTAATAATGGCGCTGCTAGAGCGGCAGAAATTCCCGAAATTAACTCAAAATCACACTGGGCTTGTTGTAGCGCCGCAATTTCTTCGTTAGCTCTGCCAAAAATAAAGGGGTCGCCGCTTTTCAGCCTGACGACCTGTTTACCCTGGAGGCAATAGGCAACTAATAGCTGATTAATCGTTGCTTGAGATGTACTAGCCTGACCACCACGCTTACCCACACAGATTTGCAGACAACTTAAAGAAACTAGCTTGAGCAGAGACTCATCCACCAAAGCATCGTAAACCAGCACCTCAGCGCTAGTTAGCAACTGTTTACCTCTGACGGTTAGATAATCTTCATTACCAATCCCCGCACCAACTAAATAGACTTTTCCAGACTGCGACATAGCTTAATAAATAGCTGATAACTTTATTGCTCAATTAATTATTAGTGTTACGCAGGGTTGTTGGTTGGTAAAGATTATGACCCCAAGTCCCTAGGGACTTGGGGCCCTAGGGACTTGGGGATAATCAATCAACTTTTAGCCGACAAAAACACCTAATTCTTCACCAGAATCAACCGAAAAGTCACCTTCAGGTACTTCAGTTAAAATATCAGCAGTTAAACTATCAGCCGAACTGCTGCTACGGGCATTATTCGCACTGGTGGAACCAAAAGTGACATCAGCAATCAGATCTTTTGCCCCTCCAGTGGTGACAAATAATTGAAAATTACCGCTTCCACGCACAACCTGATAAGTATCGCCAACTCCTAATTGAATTTGATCTCCCGCCGCAAAATCGTTAACTGTGGCAAAATCATCGCTTCCTTGAGTTGCATAAAAGGCTCCACTGCTATCTCCCAGCACAAATCTGTCTGTTCCGATGCCCCCTTCGAGAGTATCTAATTCTCCTAAGCCTCTGGCAGAACTATCGGTGCCAGATAAGGTGTCGCTACCACCACCACCACTAACTACATCGTTAGCACCACTACCCGTTAAAACGTCATTACCATCATTGCCGTTAATGGTGTTAGCTTCGTTGTTACCGATGATAATATCGTTATTCTGCGTACCGTTGACATTAACAAAGTTTTGTACCGTAAAGTTTTGAGTCCCAAGTTTAGGAATATTCTCAACTATTAGTTCATTTGTTCCCAAATTGACATCAAGATTAGCACCGAACTCACTTGTAACAGCAGAAGCGTCAATTAAGTTGGACTGACCTGAAGCACCAATAATCGTCTCCATGTTTTGAATCAGACTGTTCTGCGGATCTCCATTATTCAGAATTCCTTGGGGAAACAAAGTAACCGTTCCATTGATAGAACTGTAATCGATGGTATCCACACCTGCACCACCATCAACTGTATCTTGACCTAGTGAACCGAAAATCGTATCGTCTCCACCTAAAGCACTCAAAGTATCATTACCATCAGAACCATTGATTAGATCTGCTGCTTCTGTTCCAATTACCTCAACTCCTGGTTGGTCGTTGGCAATGCGGAAATCTTGATTATTATCACTTTGAATTGCAATTGTTCCAGTTGCCATGTTTTGTTCCTCTAAAATGAGTTGTCTTGCTCTAAAAATTTTTCTCGTATCTCGTATTTTGTTTAATCAAACAAGTAGTTTTACGGAATACATGTGTAGATTGTACTAGACCAAGGTGACAAAAACAATTTTATATAACTGGTAAAAATAAGTTACGTTGGCTCATGTAATATCTTGAGGATTATTCTTAGCGATCGCCATGGCATCATCTTCCTTCATTTCCAACTACCAAACCATTTCTACTTAGGGACTTTGAATGCGTTTTTAATTCATAAATGCCAAGAAATCAATCTTTGCGTTCCAGTATTCAGAATATGAAATTTAGAATATCACGAGAAAACAAGAGTCGTTTTTTATACATTCAAAAAAACTGTTTTTGCGTACATATACTTGTATAAACCCTCTATATTAAGTGTTACTATTAATTACAAAATTGAATTGTCCTGGGAAACTTTCTTGAATATATTTAATTGATAAGCATTTTAAATTCATATCTAATTCATGATTAAATAAGTGATATTATGAACATCCAAGAACTTTTAGAAAACCCGCCTTTAATCCACGAAGAAGGTTCAGGGAAGATGACTTCGTGGCAGTTGTCCGATCAGGTTCTTTACTTTATCAATGAAAATATTAATGAAAACTCCGTTACTTTAGAAACAGGTGCAGGCGTTAGCACTATTCTCTTTGCTCTTAAATCTTCTCATCATACTTGCATCAATCCTAGTCAGGAACAGGTTAATCGGATTAAAGAATACTGTCACAGTCATCAAATAAGTACAGATAAAATTGATTTTCAAGTAGATTTTTCAGAAAAAGTTTTGCCATCTTTAGATATTAATAATATTGATCTGATTTTGATTGATGGCTCCCACGCTTTCCCCATCCCCTTCATTGATTGGTACTATACATACCGCCAGTTAAAAGTAGGAGGGAAGATGATTATTGATGATACCCAACTGTGGACAGGTCTAGTCTTAAAACAATTTTTGACTTTAGAACCAGAATGGCGGATTAATAAAAATTCTCCTCCCAGATCGGCAATATTTACCAAAGTCAAAAAGTATACTGAGCCAAAATGGTATGCTCAACAGCCTTACATCGTCAAAAATAGCTATTTTTTGATTTTTGCCGCAAAGATCAAGATCTTTTTTCAGCTTTTAGCAGACAAAAAGTTTGATAAGCTTAGTAAACTTATTTTTAACCAATTTAATCAATTAAAAACTAGGTAAAATTACCGAAGCAGGTTTATCCGACTATTATTTGGTCGAAGAAGTTCAAGGAACATTTAGAGGAATGACGATCGCATTGCCAATTCCGTTGTGGTCTTATTTGGTTGAGCTATTCCGCGATAAAAATGCGCCACATGACAAATAAAGTTATTCCTAAATAACTGCACACCGCCAACCAATCCAAATCATTACTAGTAATCATGTCTTTTTAATTTCAAATAATTTCTCAAAGAATTATAGTTCTTTGTTATGAATCGCAAATCCGAGCAACGCCACATACCAAAAATCTCGTAAAAAGCTAATTAAACCTAAGATTATAGGTAGATGAGTAAAATAAACAATTTAGTTAGTGAATCAAAAATTACAACAGGGTCAAGTAGTCGAGCTAGAAATCACCGATCTCAATACTGATGGGGATGGAGTTGGCAGACATGAAGGGATAGTTGTGTTTGTGCCCAATGCGGTCACAGGCGATCGCCTAACGGCAAAAATAGTTCAGTCTAAAGCTAAATTCGCTAAGGG
Organism: Cyanobacteriota bacterium; assembly: GCA_046050865.1. Lineage (GTDB taxonomy): Bacteria > Cyanobacteriota > Cyanobacteriia > Cyanobacteriales > Xenococcaceae > Waterburya. The sequence goes on along the minus strand of JBJOPG010000286.1, from coordinate 1,592 downwards.
TAAGATGGAAAAGTTACTAGAGTCTTCTCCCCAGCGAATTCGTCCCAGTTGTATTGTGGCGGATAAATGTGGTGGCTGTCAGTGGCAGCATATCGAGATCAATTATCAACGGTCAGCGAAACAGCAGCAGGTAATTCAAGCTTTTAAACGGATTGGTGGCTTTGCTGAGGTGGAAATCAAACCGATTTTATCTGCCGATCATGCCCTTAATTACCGTAACAAGTCTACTTATCCCCTAGGGCGATCAAGTACAGGACAAGTACAGGCGGGCTATTATCGTCAAGGTAGCCATAAATTAATTAACCTCAATCAATGTCCTGTTCAGGATGAACGTTTGCATCCCCTACTGCGAGAAGTAAAGCAAGATATTCAAGAACAAGGCTGGTCAATCTATAACGAAACTACTCATCAAGGCAGATTACGCCATTTATCCTTAAGAATTGGGCAAAATACAGGAGAAATCTTGCTCACCCTAGTTACCACCGATCCCAATTTAGCGGGAATTGAAGAACAGGCGCAGAAGTGGTTGGATAAATATCCTGGATTAGTGGGAGTTTGTCTTAATCTTAATCGCGATCGCACTAACGCAATTTTAGGGACAAAAACCCATACGATTCTAGGCAAGCCTTATCTGCGGGAGATTTTTGCAGGGGTTGAGCTTCATATTGCGGCAGACACCTTTTTCCAGGTCAATACTAGTGCGGCAGAATTACTCTTTCAGGCAATTATTGAGCAATTAAATCTGATGGGCACGGAAAAGATTATCGATGCCTATTGTGGCATTGGTACCTTTAGTTTGCCCTTAGCCCAAAAAGTAGAGCAAGTTGTGGGCATTGAACTGAATTCTGCTTCCATTAAACAAGCACAGAGCAATGCTACCTTGAATCAAATTCATAATGCAATTTTCCAGCTCGGCAAAGTCAAGGATTGTCTACAACAAATTCCCTTCCAGCCTGATATTTTACTCCTCGATCCCCCCCGTAAAGGTTGCGACCCCCAAGTGATTGAAACCATCCTTGAGATCAAGCCTGCTCAGATTGCCTACATTAGCTGTAAACCAGCAACTTTAGCCCGAGATGTTCAAATGTTGTGCGCTTCAGGAGCATATCAACTGATCAGCATTCAACCCGCCGATTTTTTCCCTCAGACTACTCATGTTGAGTGCTGTGCCTTCTTGCAGAGGGTTTAGCAAGGGGTCAAAACCTTATTTTGAGGATAAAGTTTAGTATAATGTAGAGGTAAAACAAAAGCGTTTTCTCTAATCTTAAAAGAAACACTATGGTTTTAAATGTTAAATCAGTCATTAAAATTAATCCCTATTATTGCCAAGACGAGATGATTTTAGTCAATTAATTCTAGCTATCAAGAGCCTGTGAAGAGCAATGATAACCCACTACTTTTTAACTAAAGATGCAGGTTAAATTAGCTTGGATTCTTCATGCTCAATTCAGTCCAATTTGACCTTTAACACAGCACAAATCCTAGAGTTTAAATAGAGGTATATATTAAGTGATTGCCATCCCTATTCCTTGGAATAGAAGCAAGTGGAGTACCATGAGCTTCACGTCAACACTCTATCTTTGTCCTGTTCT
>JBJOPG010000285.1:0-9666 GCA_046050865.1 Cyanobacteriota bacterium | reverse complement strand
AAAAGTGGAGCCGAGCAGAGTCGAACTGCTGTCCAAATCAGCTATTCACTTGTCCATTCGTTCACAGGTTTAGCTCCTTTTACCCTTAGAGCGGGGGTCATCAATTGTCCCTGATGGCAGGATTCTTTGATAAAGTCTTTTCTGAGTAATCTACCAAAGAAAATTATTCAGAGCATCCGTTGGGGTTTTGTCTTTAGTCCTTAACGGAGTCAAACTAGAGACGAGCAAATCTGAAAGAGATTTTCTAGATTTAGGCAGCTACTGCCTGACGCTCAAATTTTACGATGTTATTTGCATCTATATTTAGTTTGAGTCTGATTTACGAGATGGTACTCACTCTCGACCTGAATCACGGATTAGCTTTTACTAACCTGTCGAAACCTTTACGGCCCCATGTTCTTTTTAAGCTGTTAGCTATTAGCTATTAGCCTTAAGCTTTAATATTCTAGCTAACTTTGAATCGGATAGCTAGAAAAGTCCCAAGGCTTGAACGTTACAAAACATTGAGTTGTATAGTAGCTAGTGCTTTCGACGTGATATTCATTTTACACTAATAGATCACACGATAAGACTGCCAACTTAGTATAAAAAATCTTATGTTCCCCATCAATCGCCCCCGCCGCTTGCGCCAGAATCCTCAACTACGCCGTATGGTGCAGGAAACCCTAGTTACGGCTAATGATTTGATTTATCCTCTATTTGCCGTACCAGGAACAACTGTCGCTAAGGAAGTTAAATCAATGCCTGGGGTTTACCAGCTTTCGGTAGACAAAATTGTGGAGGAAGCTAAGGAAGTCTATGACCTGGGTATTCCTGCGGTAATTCTGTTTGGCATTCCTGAAGATAAGGATCTGGAGGCTACAGGTGCCTGGCATGATTGCGGAATTGTGCAAAAAGCTGCTACGGCGATTAAGGAAGCTGTACCTGATTTAATAGTTATTGCCGATACTTGTCTTTGTGAATACACTACCCATGGACATTGTGGCTATTTGGAAACAGGCGATCTCACAGGCAGAGTCCTCAACGATCCCACCCTCGAATTACTCAAGAAAACTGCCGTATCTCAAGCACAGGCAGGAGCTGATATTATTGCTCCTTCAGGGATGATGGATGGTTTTGTCAAGGCAATTAGAACAGGACTTGATGAGGCTGGTTTTCAAGATACCCCCATTCTTTCCTATGCTGCCAAATATGCCTCGGCTTATTACGGACCCTTCCGTGATGCAGCGGATTCTGCCCCTAGTTTTGGCGATCGCCGCACCTATCAAATGAATCCCGCCAATGGGACGGAAGCCCTCAAGGAAATTGAACTAGATATTGCCGAGGGCGCAGATATGCTGATGGTGAAACCTGCCTTGTCCTATATGGATATTATTTGGCGGGTCAAGGAAGCAACTAATTTACCCGTAGCTGCTTATAACGTTTCAGGAGAATATTCTATGGTTAAAGCTGCAGCCCTCAATGGCTGGATCGATGAGAAAAAGGTAACCTTAGAAACCTTAACTAGTTTCAAACGAGCTGGGGCGGATTTGATCTTGACTTATCATGCCAAGGACGCGGTGCGTTGGTTAGCTGAATAGGCTGTTAAAATACTCAGAAGTGCGATCGCCATGAGAAATCTGTTTTAATGAGTGAACTATACAAAAACATTAAAATAGCTGGGGCGATCGCCTTTAAAAGCGATCGCTCTTCAAATTAATAGGATTGGACTACTTTTTGATTGCTAAATTCTCATCATTTGCAGCGAAAAATCCTAGTTCATCATAACTTTACGAGAAACCGTCGACTTCACTGAAACTTTATAGTTGTAAATCCGAAACACATACTAATTTGCTCTATAATCCGTAATGTTATCAGTTACAAACATTTCTGTTCATTGCTTAACGGAGTTTTTGTATCTAACAATTTAATCTCATAGGCTTAACTCATCTTATCTGTTGCGCCAGTAAATCGATACTAGTCAGACTACTAGCGCACCACGGTAACACAAAAATTTAGATACATATTAATGCTGGCGATCGCTCTATTGAATCTCAATAGGCAAGCTTGCTCTGGAAATTTATTAATTTATTATCAGGATTACAGATTACACCATGCAAGAATTCATAGTTTCTACTCTCGAAGACGAAAACGACGGCAACCATGATGCAGGAGATCTCTCCTTACGCGAGGCGATCGCCCTGGCTAACGAACAAGAGGGTGCAGACACCATTACTTTTGACTCCAATTTAAGCGGTGGCACAATCATTCTGAATTCAGGTGAATTGCTCATTGATAAAAGCCTGAATATTCAAGGGCTAGGATCAGAAAATTTAACTATTGATGCCGAGGGTAGAAGTCGTGTTTTCAATATTGATGATGGCAATACCGAAACGCAATCTAACGTATCCCTCAAAGGATTAACAATTAAGGGAGGTAGTGCCCCTGATGTTGATGGAGGCAGCATCGCAAATCAAGAAAATCTAACACTTAGCGATAGCAATGTCACAGAAAATTCTTCTAATGGGATTGTTAATCTAAATGCTTCAATCACCATCAACAACAGCCATATTAATGATAATGGTAAAGCTGGTTTGCGCAATGAAAATTCTGAAATTACTATCAACAATAGTTTCGTTGATAATAACCGCGGAGACGGAGGTATTGTCTCTCGAGACTCAGAGCTAAATATCTTCAATAGTAGTGTTTCTAATAACTCAGGATATGGTAACGGAGGAATCAATAGCACTGATGTATTTAAAGAAGGCTCTTCAATAACTAATATTGAAAACAGCGTCATTAGTAACAACTTCTCAGGGCCTAGTTCTTCAGCAGGCGCGATTTATGCTTCAACTATCAACATTAAGAACAGCACCGTTAGTAACAATTACGGTAATCCTGGTGATCAAAGGCTAAGTGCGATTGCAGGAGGGATAGTAGCCAATACGGCAAATATTAGTAACAGCACCATTAGTGGAAATGATGGAGTAGGTTATGGCGTTTCTGCATCTGAAGGAACTATTACCAGCAGCATCATAGCAGGGAATGTTAGCGATGACGGGAAGAATACTAAAGATTTACGTGGAGAAATTACTAGTGGTGGTAATAATTTAATTGGCGATCGCGGTAATGTAGAAGCCTTTGTTGATGGAGAAAATGAGGATCTAGTTGGCACATCAGAAAGTCCTATTGATCCGCAACTTGGAGAATTACAAGATAATGGCGGTGCAACTCCAACTCAAGAATTGCTAGCAGATAGTCCCGCGATTGATGCGGGTAGCAATCCCAATAGTCTAGCTACGGATCAACGGGGAGAAGGCTTTGATCGCACGGTGGGAGATGGTACTGATATTGGTGCTTTTGAAGTTCAAGATGGTGAAGACAATGGTGGAGGGGGATCAATTCCTGATGAACTTGTTGTTTCTACTCTAGAAGATGAGAATGATGGTGATTTTGGTGCAGGAGATCTCTCTTTAAGGGAGGCGATCGCCCTGGCTAATCAACAAGAAGGAGAAGATTCAATTACTTTTGACGCTAGCTTAAGTGGCGGCACGATCGCTTTTGCCGAATCTCAAGAGCGTAATCTGACGATTAATGATTCGGTTTCAATTAACGGTTTGGGTCAAGATAACTTAACTTTAGACGGTGGCTTTATCTTTAATATCGCTAATGCTGAGACTGATGTTGCTATTGATGGCTTAAATCTCACTGGCAGTAAAATTGACAGCTTTGGTAATTTAACCCTAACTAACAGCACTCTGAGTCAAACCCTCGATATTGCTGGTTTTTCGGACAATAGTGCGATTATTAGTCGAGGCACAACAAGTATCAGCGACTCGACTATTAAAGATAATAGTGGAGGGAGGTAATGTCGGAATTGTAGTTGAATCAGGAACAATCAATATTGAACGTAGTACAGTTGCCAATAATGAAGCTAATTATGCTAACTCAGGAATTACTGTCCGCAGCGGCGCTACCGTAAATCTTAGTAATAGTACTGTTGCTAATAACCAAGGCAGATCTCGTGGCGGGATTGATAATGATGGCACACTTAATGTCACCAACAGTACCATAGCTAGTAATAATGGCGGTTTAAATGCAGGGGGCATTCTAAACTCTGGTAGTGCAAATATAACTAGTAGCATTATTGCCAATAACAATCTTACTAGTACTCCGATTGGCGATGTGTCTGGTGATGGAGAATTTATTAGTGGTGGTAATAATTTAATTAGTAATGGTGATGATGTAGAAGGTTTCACAGATACCGATCTTGTGGGTACTATTGATAATCGTCTCGATCCGCAACTAGGTGAATTACAAGATAATGGTGGTGCCACTCCCACTCAAGAATTGCTAGCAGGAAGTCCTGCGATTGATACAGGTAGTAATCCCAACGATCTAGCTACCGATCAGCGTGGAGAAGGATTTAACCGTACTGTTGGCGATGGCACCGATATCGGTGCTTTTGAAGCTCAGACTGTTGCCAATGTTGAAGAAATAAAGGGGACGAATGGTGGTGATGTCATCGATGGAACCGAAGAAAGCGATCGCATTCTCGGTCTTGATGGCAATGATACTATTCGGAGTTCTGGTGGTAATGATACTGTCCAGGGGGATGACGGTAATGATTCTCTAGAAGGTGGTGCAGGTAATGACCTACTTGATGGTGGGGAAGGTTTTGATAGTTTGTTTGGCGGAGACGGTGACGATACCTTAAATGGAGGTATTGGGAATGACTCTCTTGATGGAGGTGCAGGTAACGATCAACTAGTAGGCGTGGGTGATAGAGATACTCTGTTGGGTGGCATTGGTAACGACAGTTTAGAAGGTAATGGGGGAGTTGACTTTTTATCTGGTGACCAAGGGGATGATAACTTATTTGGTCTGGACGATAATGACTCCCTCTTCGGTGGTGAAGGCAACGATCTCTTAGATGGAGGCTTAGGCATTGATTCTCTCAGTGGCGATGCTGGGGACGATCGCTTATTTGGTCTAGAAGATAATGATTCTTTATTGGGTGGCGCTGGTAACGATCTTTTAGATGGAGGACTGGGTAGCGATTCTCTGCGGGGGGATGATGGTAACGATACTTTTGTCATATCTGCAAGTGCAGGAACAGATACAATTACCGATTTTAGTTCTGGTAATGATTTGATTGGCTTATCTTCTGAAATTAATTTTGCTGACTTATCTTTTTCTGGTGACAAGATTATTTTCAATAGTGAAACCCTAGCAACTCTCAATGGTTTTGATACTGCTAATCTCACCGAGAGCAGTTTTGTTGATGTTTAGTTGATGACTAGACTATTTTCTGCTTGCTTTGAATCACTTGCAGTTTAAGTTTTTGGTTACGGGCGATCGCTTTTTGAGGAGATCGCTTTTTTTAAGTGACAAGCTATAATAAAGTCAATTAAGTACCGAGAAACAGCCTCTCTCTTCAGAAGCAAGGAACAATGAATATCTAGCTACAGCCATTAATGAATCAGTATCTATCCCTGAAATGAAATTCGGTCATTACTAATGTCAGTATGGGTAATCCCTTGCCCTACACAAGGGGATATATCTTATCATTAATTAACAATTGGCATTATAATAAGCATCGTTGCCATCAGAAATTGGATTGGCTGCATAACGTTTAACAAACGATTGGAATCTAAACCTGCAAGTAGGTTAGATCTGCAACAATCAATGACCTCACCCCATAGCATCTAAACGAGCATCTTAAACGATGATTGCCTTTTGGTAAGCTCCGCGAACGTGAGGTCAAGTATTAATCATCAAAATTATAGACAAAAATGAAAGACCTTTCTCGATATCGGAACATAGGCATCTTCGCGCACGTGGATGCTGGGAAAACAACCACCACAGAGAGAATCCTCAAGCTGACTGGTAAAAGTCATAAAATCGGTGAGGTACATGATGGAGAAGCAACAACTGACTTCATGGATCAGGAAAAAGAACGGGGGATTACCATTCAATCTGCCGCTACCAGCTGTTTTTGGAAAGATCATCAGCTAAATATCATTGACACTCCTGGTCACGTCGATTTTACCATTGAAGTTTACCGTTCTCTTAAAGTTCTTGACGGTGGGATTGGTGTGTTCTGTGGTTCGGGCGGGGTTGAACCTCAATCTGAGACTAACTGGCGTTATGCTAACGATTCTAAAGTGGCGAGGGTAATCTACGTCAACAAGCTAGATCGGACTGGTGCAGATTTCTTTAGTGTCTGCAAACAAGTTAAGGAAATTCTTGCCGCGACTCCATTGATCATGGTGTTACCGATTGGGGTCGAAACTGAGTTTAAAGGAGTAGTTGACCTCTTAACTCGTAAAGCTTGGGTCTGGGATGAATCTGGCGATCCTGACAATTATGAAATCCAAGATGTTCCTGCGGATATGGCTGACGACGTGGAAACTTACCGCGAACAGCTGATTGAGATTGCGGTAGAGCAAGACGATACCTTGATGGAGAAATACCTAGAAGGTGAAGAACTTTCCATCGACGAAATCAAGGGTTGTATCCGTAAAGGTACTCGCGACTTGGCTTTCTTCCCTACTTACTGTGGTTCTTCCTTTAAAAATAAAGGTGTGCAGTTAGTCTTGGATGCGGTAGTTGACTACCTGCCTAACCCCACCGAAGTTACTCCTCAGCCTGAAGTTGACTTAGATGGTAATGAAACTGGTAAATATGCGATCGTTGACCCAGAAGGGCCTTTCCGCGCTTTGGCATTCAAAATTATGGATGACCGCTATGGTGCTTTGACCTTTACTCGGATTTACTCAGGTACTTTAAATAAAGGTGAATCTGTCTTAAACACGGCTACAGGTAAAACTGAGCGAGTAGGACGGATGGTAGAAATGCACGCCGACTCTCGCGAAGAAATTGATACTGCTCAGGCAGGGGATATTATTGCAATTGTTGGCTTGAAAAGCATCCAGACGGGACATACCCTATGCGATCCTAAAAATCCTGCAACCCTTGAGCCAATGGTCTTCCCTGACCCCGTAATTTCGATCTCCGTAACTCCCAAAAACAAGGGTGCTTCTGAAAAGCTGGGAATGGCATTGGGTAAAATGGTTCAAGAAGATCCCTCTTTTTATGTCGAAACTGACCAGGAAAGCGGCGAGGTGATCATCAAAGGAATGGGTGAGCTTCACCTAGACATTAAGGTAGATATCCTCAAACGTACCCACGGTGTGGAAGTTGAAGTTGGTAAACCTCAAGTAGCTTATCGTGAATCGATTACTAAAGCCGTCACTGATAGCTATACCCATAAGAAACAGTCAGGTGGTTCTGGTCAGTTTGGTAAAATTGATTATATCATCGAGCCTGGAGAGCCTGGTTCTGGCTTTGAGTTTGAGTCCAAAGTGACTGGGGGTAACGTTCCTCGTGAATTCTGGCCCGCTGTAGAAAAAGGTTTTGCCAACAGTATTGAAAAAGGTGTCTTAGCAGGATTCCCCTGTGTGGATTTAAAGATCACCCTCACGGACGGTTCTTTCCACCCTGTCGACTCTAGTGCGATCGCCTTTGAAATTGCCGCTAAGTCTGGATATCGTCAAACTTTACCTAAAGCAGCTCCCCAAATTCTGGAGCCAATTATGAACGTGGATGTGTTTACTCCTGACGACCATATGGGGGATGTGATTGGTGACTTGAACCGTCGTCGGGGCATGATTAAATCGCAAAACTCAACCCCAATGGGGGTGCGGATCAAAGCGGATGTGCCTTTGAGTGAGATGTTTGGTTATATCGGCGACTTGCGTACGATGACTTCTGGCCGTGGTCAGTTCTCGATGGAGTTCAATTTCTATTCACCTTGTCCGAAAAACGTGGCAGAAGAAGTGATTGCCGAAGCGAAAGAACGCCAAGCAGCTAAATAACTACAAAATAACTAATAGCTAAAAGTTGACGATCTCCTTGAGCAATTTTGGTGGTGTTTTTGCTTTAAGCTGTCAGTTATAAAATCTCATCTCGTCTGGTAATTAATACTAGGCGAGATTTTTATTTAATTTGCTGATCTACCTGTGAATTGAATGCTTTACAAGGTTCCGCACCAATCTTGAACTAAAATGAAATATCTAAAGATACTGGAGAAGATAAAGATTATGAAAATGCTGCACACTATGCTGCGAGTGGGTGATTTAGACCAGTCGATCGCCTTTTACTGTGACATTTTAGGCATGAAACTTTTACGCCGCAAAGATTATCCTAGCGGAGAGTTTACCTTAGCATTTGTCGGCTATGGCTCAGAACAAGACAACACCGTCATTGAGCTAACCTACAATTGGGGTGTAACAGAATATGACTTGGGTAAAGGGTATGGTCATATTGCTTTGGGAGTTGATGACATTTACGGTACTTGCGATCGCATTAAGGCTCAAGGGGGGAAAGTAAGTCGTGAGCCTGGCCCGATGAAACATGGCAGCACCGTTATTGCTTTTATTGAAGACCCCGACGGCTATAAAATTGAATTGATTCAGCTTGGTACTCAAGGATCAGCCAAGGAATAATTCTTGCTTAACCGATTAATCTGCTGACCTAGATTTTAAGTTAAACAACCAAGAAATAATTGCCACTGCCAACACTAGCAAGAGAAAAGTTACCACCACTAACGCTGCACCATAGCCAAAATCCAGGTAACGCATCACAGTTGAGTAGATATAGATCGACACGGTTTCAGTCGAACCCGCCGGCCCGCCACCCGTCATCACCTGCACTAAGTCGAAGATGCCAAAAGATTGAGCAAAGCGAAACAGCAGCGCAATTAAAATCTGTGGCATTAACAGAGGGAGGGTGATCTGGGTAAAACTCTGCCAGGGACTAGCACCATCCAGACGATGAGCTTCATATAGATCGACTGAAATTGACTGTAAGCCTGCTAATAAGATGATGCTGATAAATGGGGTGGTTTTCCAAACATCGGCGACAATCAGGGCGATCATCGCCAAAGTTGGGGTGCCGAGCCAGTTGATACCTGTATCAATCAAGCCTAAGCGCATAAATATATCGTTGACTACACCATACTGATCATTAAAAATCCAAGCCCAGGCTAACCCCATTACTGCGGTGGGTAATGCCCAAGGAATAATCGCTACGGTACGTACGACACCCCTACCCCAGAAAGATTTATTGAGGACTAACGCCACCCCCAGACCCAACAGCAATTCTAAAAACACGCTGATTACAGTAAAAACCGAAGTGTTCCAGAGACTCTGCCAAAATCTACCATCCCCCACCATCCTTTGATAGTTGCCCAAGCCAGAAAAAACTGGCTCTAACTGCGTCCCTAAATTTTCCGTAAACCAACTTAGCCAAAATGCCCGCCCAATGGGGTAGATAAAGACTAAACCCAAAACTAATAAGGCAGGAAACAGCATCATCCAGCCTGTCAATTTTTCTTGTCGATTAAATGTCATTTCTTATCTTAGTGATTACTGTTGAATGATTACCAAAAAAGCTTTTAGCCGTTAGCTTTTAGCTGTTAGCTTCTTTAGATCACTATTTACTACCGATCTTCCCAGCAAATTCCTGGTTTCCTGCGCGGCATTCTGCATTGCGGTGAGGGCAGTCATTTTGCCAGTGATAGCGGCACTAAGATAACGTTGGAGAATATCTGAGGCTTGAGCATATTGAGCAATGGGGGGGCGCAGGGCAGAACTTTTAACGACATCTAATAATCGAGGATAG
>JBJOPG010000284.1:0-5350 GCA_046050865.1 Cyanobacteriota bacterium | reverse complement strand
GCTCTCTTGGCGATTTGTTGACTGGTACTATAACGAGCCAGAATCTTTTCTAGTTCTTGCTCTTCATCATTTTCTAACTTGACTGGTTTGGGTGCTAGTCTTGGCATCTACTCTTTTCTCGAATTTTCTTTTCTTGCTCATTATTTCTTTTACTTTATGGTAGCTTTATCTGCGCCTTCTTCTACTAGCTATAAGCTATAGATTTTTTTAAGTGAGTAACGCCTAAAGACATTTAACCAAGAAGCAGGCTTTAGCGCAAGATGTTGCTGAGTACCTAAATTAGTGAGCAACACCTGAAGACATTTAACCAAGAAGCAGAATGTCAAAATGAGAATACAGCAATTCCTCAAGAGGTGAGCAACGCCTGAAGACATTTAACCAAGAAGCAGAAAAAATAAAATCCCGCCACCAAAGAGATAAACAATGTGAGCAACGCCTGAAGACATTTAACCAAGAAGCAGTGTACTCGAAAACAGTTTTCCTAAAAGGTTTAGAGTGAGCAACGTCTGAAGACATTTAACCAAGAAGCAGAGCAGACCCTACAAGCCTGATCTGACAAAAGCTGACAATCAACTTTACAAGCATCTATTTGATAACACTGCAATTTAAACTCACTATTCGATAGTAATCAATTTGATAGTGCCTAAAACCTTCGATTTACAAGACTTTAGCGAAATGCATGGATCTCCATCAAACTGTAAATGGCTATATTGCCTACCGTTTCTAAACTTCAGCGATTTTTGTTCTGCAAAACTGCTTAACAACCAGAGATGCTTGCGTTTCATTCAGTTTGAATTACCGTCCAAGAGCGATCAGGGGGCATTTGGAGATCTCGTTCCTCAAGAGAATAACGCTGCCATCTAGTTCCTTTAGAACCCACATGGTCAACCCAGTAGGGCACAGTAATTTTGCCTGTGTTATCCAATACCAACCAGCACTTCGGCTGACTCAAATGGCTTTCCGAAGCCAATCTCACAGAATTAATCAAGTCATTACTTTCTCCTAAATACAGACAACCAAAACGTTTGACAGCAGCAGGGTTAACTTTAGCTTGCTTGATCCTTTCTACAAGTGTTGGTTTGACTTCTTCTGGGGATGATTTGACCCAGACAATAAATTTAATGTCTGTAAGAATCTCTTGATGTTCGACAGTAGTGTTTTTTTGATGACCATAATCTTTTGCCTTGAAGCGTCTCATCTTTCTCAGTACCCTAGACTTTTGCGGATGAGATAACATCGCGATCGCCAGCTTAGCTCCACAATGTCTTTGAGAATTAGTTTCTCCTACTAATGACAATAGCATTCCGTACACTGTAGAGGGAGGAGGAACAGGATAAGTTTTGCCATATTCGCGGCTGCGTGAGGTGCGAAAAGTAGCACAGGGAACATGGACATACAAAGCAATTGAATTCATTTCTGTTCCTCAGGCTGAGGACTTTTCAGATAATCAACATCAATAACTTTTTTGAGTTCGGCAATTGTCTTCTTTCTTCCTGGGTAAATATGAGCCTTTTCCAAGGTGAACTCTTTGGCAATTTTGCCCCCAACCCACAATTCATTAGGGTCAATATCCCCATTGGCTACCGATTCAATTAAACTCGGCGAGATAGAAGGTTCAGCATAAACCCCTGGACTCACTTCCAATTGCTCAAAACAATAAAACATATCTGGTGAAGGATCTTGCGTCCAGCGCAAGACAAAACTTTCGGGAGAAAAGTCATAGCAAAAAACATTATTATGTCCTCCCACCTGACGAATAGATATTAGTCCATTCAACACATCTAAAATTCGGGATTTCTCTTTAAGATGATGGCAATCTAAAGCAAAGACATATTGATAGCGAGTATTGTGAAACTCAATAAAGTGCAAAGAGGTACTATCTTTGGCTCCGCTTTTAGAGTTAAAGGTGACACCGCCATCAAAAGGAGTTAGAGAAAATGCCCGATTAACTCCCAATGCTCCTAATCTTTGAGGATGTCTAGTTTGAGTTGACGAGTCTTCTTGGGTTGCTGAATCATTATCCTCCTCATTAAATTCTTCTGCTACTTCTCTCCTGACAGCTTCAGGACGTAAATAACCCAGCACATCATCGTCAATGAAATCTTTTGGGTTGAAGGCTTCATCCTTCCAATGATTAACGAACTTGTCTCCATCCCAATTACGATTAACTTTATAACCATTTTGCTGCCAATAGAATCGCAATGCCCAGCGTATAGGATCGCTATTGACTACTGAGTGAACTTTATTGTGCCATTTCGCCTTTTGTAGAGGGCTGGTATTACCTTTGCTTTTATCATGATTCAAAGATGCTGAACCATAGTGGGTCAAGAACGTACCGAACAAATAATATCTAGACATAAACTTATTCCTGGGTTTCGGGAAAGATCTCCAGAATAGTCTCTTTAAGTAGAAACAAAATAGCTGCTTGGTAATTAACTTCAAGCAACATCTTCCAGAATCCTATTGTTATCTCGCGAAAAAAAAACCTCGCGGTTTGTAACTGGCTAAAGCCAGTAATGATAAATTTCTGGTCTTTTTCCAATTCATTTCGCTAACTATTAGAGGCAGAATTTGCTCCCATTGGTTGTATAGTGAGGAATTTAAACCCGCTCTAGATAAAAAATCAGCCAAGAAGTCTTCCAATGATTCTTGGTCGTAACATCTGCTCAATTCGCTTCTGATACTTTGATACTTTTTGTCGATTCTCTGGTTGTTTTCGGCTCTACTTTTCTTGCGATCATAGGTTTTAGCGTAGATTTTTCTTAAGGCTTCGTGAATGGCGCCAATAAAGTCTTGATAGATTTGTAGTTTTGTATCCTGTTGGAGCATGGCAAGTAACCCCCGACGATTGAACACTAGTTGCTGGTCTAAATCTTCAGATTCAAATAGATCTGCTTTATAAAGCTTCTCCCATAAATTCCACCACCAAAGCAAACTATGGGCTAAATTACCAGCAATAATGGCGCGGATTGAGTTAACTTTGACGGTGAAGTTTTGGTTGTCGTAAACGAATATTTTGTTATCTATGAGGTTTTCCGATGCAAACTGATAGTCCTCAACTGCTTGAGGTGTAATAGTAAAATCCTCAATTTCCATGATAATTCTCTGTCGAGATTTTTTGTTCAGTTTTTCATAGACCAATACTTGGCAATTCTGCGGTGAGGCTATTTCTTCAGCAGAACTGTAGTATTTTAAGGCGGCTTCTGCCAGATTAGTCACAAAACAGTCTTGATACTCTCTCTCACGGGATTTCCAGCATCTATTGGCTGCTGTTTCAAAGTTAGGGACATCGGGAATAACTATGATATATCTGGCTGCTTGTTTTTTATCTCTTTTGGTTAAATTAGATTGCAGAGTAAAATACTGACAAACTACAGGCAGAAATAACAAAGCAAAGGCGTATTCGGTCTTTTCCTCTATCTTTGTTACCTTATCTAATTTGGCGTGGCGCACTGTCGCACCTGGATATAGCCAACTTACTATTTGAATATAGTCATCAATTAGATGTCCTGCTTCATCGCACAACTGTTCGGCAAATGTTTGATGGGCATACCAATTTAAAGCTCTATACTTTAGTTTTATGTTTCCACCTTTAATGGTCAGTACTTCCGAGCGTTCTTTCTCCTTCCTGTAGAATTTGTTGTGTCTAAGGAAAGTATCGTGAATTGCCTGATGGTTATGTATTTGGTTGGTTAGACTCAATGACTCTGAACCAGCCAGTTGAATTAACCCCTTTTGATTGATTAGGAAAGACTTTGTGAGTAGCCAATCGATTACGGGAAGATCTTGTCCTTGCCCTAAAGGATATGCGTAGCGGGACACGCCCCCAGGCGCTAATCCTTTAGGGTATGCTTTAGCACTAGCTTCGCGTCGCCAATCAAGAGTAATAGTAGTGTCAGTTAAATCCCATTTTAGATTACCTGGACGCTGGCTTGGATTAGGGTACTTTATCTCTAGTTGCTTTAAACTCATCCATAGTCCTGTCATTCCACCTCGGTGGATATCCGTTGTATCTGAAGCGTTGAGGTCTAGGGATAGTTTAGGTTGACTGGCTAATATCATGGCTGGGATCGTTATTTTTCCAAGAGGGAACAAAAACACCACACATCATTTTTCTTTTGCCACCAATGCCGTGTTGCTGAAGTTTGATGGAATCTGACTTAGATAAGTCGGTTACTTCTACTCCATATCCGATGAGAGGAAAAATTCCCTCTTCTTTTCTCATCACTAGCTGTCGGCACTGCAATTGTCCGTTTGGTTTCTGCAAAAGATTAATCTTGCCTGTTATTCCTAGTTTTTCTAGTTGACCTTGAGCTGCTTCAATAAAGACTTGAGGTTCGATACAACGTCGAATGATAACTAAACGAGAGTACAGGCTTGGGGCAGAAGTTAAAGCTTTATATTCGTCGGGAATGCCAATGTGGAATTGACTTTCACCGATTTTGAAAGTTTGATCAACCAAGAATTGATAGATTGAGGGGATTTGCTCTAAGGCTATTCTGATTTTGAGTTTTGATTGGTTAGTTAGTTTTAGCTGTTTATATCGGTTGGGTTTTCCCGCAATGGGGTGGATACCTATTCCATTTAGCTCATGTATGTTTGGGCAGAGGCGAGATAAGGCAGAGTAAACTAAATAGCCGTTATCTAGCGGTAAAAGTCTTCCTTTTAGAGGAAAAATTACATCTACATAAGAAGTATCTATCATGAATAAACTTGCAAAGTGTTTAGCGACTGACAAAGAACACTTTCACTAATACATACTTGAATATAATATGTTTCGAGGCTTGAACTCAGCTAGCTTAGTAATTATTTAGATTTGAGAGTAGAAGTTAGTTGATGAAATTGAGTTATTAATTCTGCTTCAATTTTAGATATTGCCTGATGCCGATCACACTCAACCCACAGCACTTCAATTTTTGACTCATCTTTTTTGCCTAAAAAACTAATATCCTGAAATCTCTGTTTCAGATTAGTACTAGACCCCACATATGCAAATTTGACAAAATCGGTTGCTAAAAATACACCTATCTTTTCTGGAAGGCGATCGCATTGTGTTAGGGGTAATAACTTGATAGGAGAAAATACAAATTCTTCCGACAGACTTTTTTGTTCGGCTAAAGGTATCGAACCACGACCAATTTGTTCTACTAGTTCCGAGCGAGATAAATTAAATTCTTGAGCTAGTTTATCTAATCCAGCGATCGCAGTGGGAGTCAAGGACAAATTTACTCTTTTTTTGACTTCATCATGAAGTTCTGGAACTCCTTTAGATTTCTTTTGTCCTTTAGGCATTATTACAAGTTTTGCAAGAGAAAATTAGCGAAAGCTTATTTAGTTTAATCTCTAATTT
>JBJOPG010000283.1:0-9945 GCA_046050865.1 Cyanobacteriota bacterium | reverse complement strand
TCATCGTTAGATCTTGATGGAATTTAGCGATCGCCAAGATTAAATTATCTGCCAATTATTTTCCCAAACACTTTTAACATCTTCTATCTCTTAGTAAATCTCCAATGACTTTTTCGTGATACCAGAGGTAAGTTCTGCCAGGATTATTTTTACGAGCAGTTCTTAACAGTCTCAATGCCGCTTGGCGATCGCCTCCTAGCAGAGTTAAAAGCTGCTGATCTAGACTTTTATCTAATTGGGATTTTGGTTTAAATCTTTTTTGTTGTTTAATTTGTTGCCCCAGAAAGTAGATTAAAAACACTAAAACTACTACCAGCAGACATATGAAGATGTTAATCATTTGAGTAAATAGAATTAAAAATAGATAACTCTATTATTCCCAAAGCTGATTGCTGAGTCGCCTTTGTCAAATGTAGATCCTGACTGAAAATGTCATAATTTCGTCATTGCATTGACATATCTAATTGTTAATCTGAGGCTATTAAACTTTCTCCTGATTAACAAGCTGATGATCGCATTATTTGAACCAAGGGCTTTAGTTGCTGAGCTAGTGAAACTGACAAAGCCGATTAACCAAAATCTTGCTTTAGTCCAAAATAATAACAATTGTTACCCGACTCGCGCCGTTGTTGTCTTTTCTCATCATCGAGATTTAAAAGTGGCATTGGATGAACTGCATGATGCAGGATTCTCGGATGATTGGATTACTCTAATTACCCGTGATACTAAACATTGCTCATGGTGTTCTAAATCTATTACCAGGAGTTATTTTGATGCTGAAAAATTTGATTTTAATCAAGTTGCGCAGGATTTTTTCTTCAAACTATTTCAACGAGGAAAATATCTAGTATTGATCTCAGGGAATGAGCAGGATGCTGATGCTGCTAGCAAAATCATGTCTCGCCGTCAAAACCATGCAAAAGTTTGGCAATTTTGGTAATTTCTTAGTTACAGCTACACCTACAGCGATTTTCAAAACGATTTTTTATTATGCCGCATTACATCGGCAATCAAGACTTATTTTAATACCTCTTTTAACTGATGTTGTTGCCATAGGGATTGATAATGCCCTGCTTCTTTAACTAAGGTTCCGTGACTTCCATTTTGGACAATTTTTCCTTGATCCATGACCAAAATGCGATCGCAAGCGGCAGCGGCAGATAGTTGATGGGAGATGAAGATGACTGTTTTCTTGGCGGTAGCGGGGGAAAGACTATCGAGAATTTTAGTTGCTGTCTCGTTATCAACACTAGAAAGAGCATCATCCAGAATGAGAACTTTCGCATCGGCTAACAAAGCTCTCGCTAGAGCGGTACGCTGTCTTTGCCCACCAGAAAGAGTAATTCCCCGTTCTCCCACTAAAGTGTCGTATTCCTGGGGAAAGGTGAGAATTTCTGGGTGAATTTGAGCTTGTTGGGCGGATTGTATCACTTCTGCTGTTTCTGCTAGGGGTTCACCGTAGCGGATATTATTTTTAATCGTGGTGCTAAATAAAAAGCTATCTTGAGGAACATAGGCGATCGCTTTTCGGAGACTACCTAAATCTAATTTAGTGATGTCGTAATTGTCTAAAAATAATTCCCCAGACTCGATATTTAGTAACCGAGGAATCGCATTGGCTAAAGTGGATTTACCCGAACCAATGGAACCAACAATCGCAACGGTTTCTCCTGGCTTGATCTCAAAACTTAGATCATAAAGGGCAGGAGTATTCGCTCCAGGATAGGTATAGCTTAAGTTACGAGCTGTAATTGCTCCTTTAATCGCTGGGTTAGGTAAGGCGATCGCTTGAGGGGTATTTTTAATTTTGGGTTCTGCTTTGGTTATCGATTCCACTCGATCAATACTCACTTCTCCTTGTTGATAGGCAGTGATGGTAAAGCCAAGCAAAGCCGTGGGAAATACTAGTCGTTCGACAAATAAAACTAGAGCAATAAAATCCCCGATGGTAATCTGCCCATCAGCGATCGCCTTTGTCCCTAACCAAAGCAAAATTAACAGACTGATATAAGAAATGCCTTCAATTACAGGGAACAAGAGATTTCTAATTTGCGCTAGCTTAAGATTGGCTGCTAGTAATTCCTGGTTTTTGACTTTAAAGGCGGCTCTTTCCTGATTTTCTTGGGCATAAATCCGAATTAACGCCATGCCACTCATATCTTCTTGAATTAGCTCACTAAGATCCGAGAGTTTGACCTGAATTTCCTCTTGATAACGACGTAGCTTGCCGCTAAATAATTGTATGGTCATGAGCATCAGAGGATAGACGGCGATCGCTAAAATCGTTAGCCGCACATTAATCCTAAGCATCACAGGTAAAGTGAAACCGTAGGCAAAAATAATATTGATAAAGCTCAATAAAGCAAAGCCCACCAGACGACGAATATTATCTACATCACTGGTGGCACGATTGATTAAGTCGCCTGAAGTATTGTTGGCAAAATATCCAGGCTCAATGGTGAGCAAATGTTGAAAAATTCTCTGTTTGAGACCGAACTCTACCTGCCTGCCCACACCAAAAATCGAGGTGCGGGAATACATCCGAAAGCACCACATAATTGCCGACAACAATAGTAGCCACAATGCCGTGCGAGAAAGCTGCTGGAAACTAAACTCTCCTTGAAGCTGGTCAATACTATCTTTGATCAGGAGGGGAATATAAACCCCCAGTAAGTTAACAATTAATAGGGCGATTGTACCCAACAAGACCATTCGCCAGTGGGGACGAAGGTAGCTACCTAGTTTTTTGAGTCGAGAATTTGCCATCTACAAATCTTAACAATTTTTCTGCCGATGACAAATACCAACTCCGAACTCCGAAAACTCCGAACTCCGAATTCCTAATTCCGAACTCTTACCGCTCTTCCATCGGAATATAAGGAATATTATGTTCTCCCGTATAAACCTGAGTGGGACGAAAGATCCGATTGACCGCCAGTTGTTCTTTCCAGTGGGCTAGCCAACCTGCTACGCGAGCGATCGCAAAAATGGGAGTAAACAAATCGCTAGGAATGCCTAATTTGCTATAGACCAAACCAGAATAAAAATCGATGTTGGGGTAAATGCCTCGATGTCCCAACTTAGATTCAATGACTCGCTCCAATTCTACCGCCAGGTCATAATAGCGATCGCTTCCTGTCTCGCTAAATAATTTTACTGCCAACTCTTGCAGGATTTTAGCTCTGGGGTCTTTCACTTTGTAGACACGGTGCCCAAAGCCCATAATTTTTTGCTTGTTAGCAATCAAGTCATTGACGTAAGACTCAACATGATCGATGGAACCAATCCTTTCCAGCATCAATAATACTTCTTCATTCGCTCCACCATGAAGTGGTCCTGCTAAAGTACCGACTGCCGAAGCTACTACCGCATAAGGATCAGTGAGAGTTGAAGCGGTAACCATTGCTGAAAAAGTCGAAGCATTAATGGTATGTTCTGCATGAAGGGTTAGACAGATATCAAAAATCTTTGCTTCCAGGGGATGGGGAACTCTCTCCGTCAACATATACAAAAAGTTCGCTGCATAGTCCAACTCATCATTAGGCTGAACCGCATCATTCCCTCGACGCATCTGATGAAATGCTGCCACCATGGTCGGAATTTTTGCCAGAATACGGACTACGGCTTTCCTAATATATTCAGGATCGTCTAGGGCACGACGAGCATAAAATAAACCCAATGCCGCAGCGGATGTTTGCAAAGCATCCATCGGATGTCCAGTCTCAGGAAAACACTTCATCATGTCCCGAATACGGTACTTAACACGACGGTGAAACAGAATACGAGTTTGGAACTCTTGAAGCTGCTCCTCATTGGGTAATACTCCCCAAATTAATAAATAGGCTGTTTCCAAAAAACTACTACGTTCCGCCAACTCTTCGATCGCAATCCCACGATACTCTAAAATACCTTTTTGACCATCAACAAAACTAATACTAGATTTCGTGACAGGTATGCCCTCTAAACCTGGCTTATATTCGCAAAATGTTGCTGTCATTGATTTTCCCGTATAAATTTTAAGATAATATATGTTTTGAAAATACCCTAAACTCAGTCTCCGAGGGGTGGTGAAAGCTACCGAAAATCGGATCTAGACTCGCTACTTTAGGCTCACGGTAGTAAGCAGGGTTATTTTATCTGTAGATACTAACTTACGTTACTGAGATTGCCCTATACAGCAGTATACTATTTTTGATGCAGCCTCAGTTAAAGCTCTATTTCTCTAGTGTTATCTAGCTTCTGGTGACGATCAATCCTTCAATTCTTGGGCTGATGTGGGAAATTTATTCTCAGAGCAAAATCCTTCAAGGCGATTAGGCTCCGCGATCATCCAATCGGGGAAACAAGTTAACAATTTGAAAATTTCTAACAATCTGGTTCGCTGACTAACTACGATCCGTAAGATAATAAAAGATCATTGACATTATTACGTCTTTACAAAAACTCATATCTTTAATCTAGAGATATAAATTTACACACACACTTTCATTAAAGGAGACAATATTGGTTTCTACAACTTCCTTTAAAACGGCTAAATCAGAAGAAATTTTTAATGCTGCTAAAAAACTGATGCCTGGGGGCGTAAGTTCTCCAGTACGAGCGTTTAAATCCGTCGGCGGTCAACCTATTGTCTTTGACCACGTTAAAGGCGCTTATATTTGGGATGTCGACGGCAATAAGTATATAGATTATGTCGGTACTTGGGGCCCTGCAATCTGTGGTCATGCTCACCCAGTAGTGATTGAAGCTTTGCACTCCGCCCTCGAAAATGGTACTAGCTTTGGCGCGCCCTGTGCCTTAGAAAATGTCTTGGCGGAGATGGTAATCAACGCTGTTCCCAGTATTGATGTAGTTCGCTTTGTTAATTCGGGAACAGAAGCCTGTATGTCAGTGCTGCGTTTGATGCGAGCTTTTACAGGTAGAGAAAAGATCATCAAATTTGAAGGCTGCTACCATGGTCATGCAGACATGTTCTTGGTTAAGGCAGGGTCTGGGGTGGCTACTCTGGGGCTACCTGATTCTCCTGGGGTACCAAAATCCACGACAGCTGATACTTTGACTGCTCCCTATAATGATCTAGAAACAGTGAAAAAGCTGTTTGCCGAACATCCCAATCAAATTGCCGGGGTGATTCTAGAACCTGTGGTCGGAAACTCTGGTTTTATTACTCCTGATGCTGGTTTTTTGGAAGGATTGCGGGAAATGACTCGAGAACAAGGAGCATTGCTGGTCTTTGATGAGGTCATGACTGGTTTTCGGATTGCTTATGGTGGTGCACAAGCTAAATTCGGCATAACTCCCGACCTGACAACTTTAGGCAAAGTAATTGGTGGTGGTTTACCTGTAGGAGCCTATGGTGGTCGTGCGGAGATCATGTCCATGGTGGCACCAGCTGGCCCCATGTATCAAGCAGGAACTCTTTCGGGAAATCCTTTAGCGATGACTGCGGGGATTAAAACTCTAGAGTTACTGAGTAAGCCAGGTACCTACGAACAGCTAGAACACATTACCAGTAAATTAGCGGAAGGTTTGTTGTCAGTAGCTAGAGAAGCAGGACACGAAGTCACGGGAGGCAGTATTAGTGCCATGTTTGGTCTGTTTTTCACGGGTCGCGCAGTTCATAACTACGATGATGCCAAAACTGCCGACATGAATAAATTTGCCCGTTTCCATCGTGGAATGTTGGAGCAAGGAGTATATCTTGCCCCCTCTCAGTTTGAGGCGGGCTTTACTTCTCTCGCCCATACTGATGAAGATGTTGATCGCACCTTGGCAGCAGCAAAAGTGGTCTTAGCTAAAATTTAAGTCAATTTTATTTTTAGTTAAGTGGGACAGTGTCGTGTTCCTTCTACAATATCTGGGGGATAGGGTTTTAGGGACTTCGAGGATTTGTTTTTCCCTTTTCCCCTTTCCCTTTTCCCAACCTGAGCAGATTAATTTGTTTCTTAGGAGCTAAATAATGTCCTGATCGCTCAAAAAATCGATGTTTTGCGGATCGTTTAGGGCGCTATAGATATAGATTGAACCATAACCAGAAGTAGCGGAACCAGAGGATTGGAGATCCAGAAATTCACTGGCGACTCCCACCACTACAGGGCCGGCATCGGACTCGACTAACAATGGCCCACCACTATCCCCTGGACCAATGCCTCCTTCTAAACGAATCGGTTTGGGAGATGAATCTTTTACAGGAAACAACTCTGGAGAAGAACCATCTAGATTGGGACTGCTTAACCCTTGGTCATTATTTTTCTGATCGAACGAATAAGTACTATCGTAGTCCAGACGAATAATGCCATTATCAGCGCTATCAATAATATTTTCGGCAGCGCGGCGTAAACCATCGTTATTGTTTGGAATAGCAAAAGCCGTCCCAAAATCTCCATAACCAACCAAAGTTCCTTTTTTGCCTAAAAAAGATTCATTTTCTGCCAGATTCGGAACATCTGGGGCAACTTGAAGGGGGTCGATCTCTGTAAAGTCTTCACTCAAAGTTAAAACAGCTAAGTCATATCGAGCATTAGGACTATCTCCACTGGCGTCAGCATCACTGATTCGATTATCTTCAGAAGTTTTCCAGGCTGGATGTAAACTAACCTGCTCGATTTTCAAGCTGTGGTCAGCCCCCGCATCCAAATCATCTCCTAACTCAAAGGAATACTTGGATAGATCCTTAACCTCAATAACGCCATCCAAATTAGGATCAATAACATGAGCTGCCGTCAGAACTTTATTGGGAGCAACTAGAGTCCCCGTTCCAGTGTTCAACTGAGTATAAGTCTCTGTACTAGAGGTTATGACCTCTACTCTGCCCACTGGATCTATTGGTTGTGCTAATTTAATCGAGTCTGATGTCTTAGCATTATCGTTAATAATAACCACTTTATATGACTCCTCAAACTTAAGATACTAAATTTGTTCTGTTTAAGGTGGAAATCATACCATTTTTTGGCAAAAAAAGTGGTTCTCTAGCGAATATAAGCTCTGAAGTTCCTCGTCCTAAGTAATAAGATTAGTCGATGATTTAAGTTGATTAATCATGGTTAATGCCCCTAGATTTAAGTAATCTTAAGCGTTTCTTACGGGCAATTTCTTGTAAATCTACATTGCGGTCTGTTTCATCGACAATTTCTCCCGTGAGGACTTCTAAAACATCCTCTAACGTAACTACCCCCGCCATGCCACCATACTCGTCCAATACTACCGCTAGATGTTCGCGGTTTTCTTGAAATACCTTGAGTAGTTTGTCAGCACGATTGGTTTCAGGCACAAAATGGGCGGGACGTTGGAGGGTATTAATTTGGCGATCGCCGTTGCCTTCAATCATGGCGGTTAGTAGTTCATCCTTGAGCACCAACCCCGTAACATCATCAATAGTTTCGTTAATGACCAGAATACGAGTATGTTGGGATTTGATAATTTCTGCCTGGCACTCTGCTAAGGTTTGCTCTCCTTTGAGGTAGGTAACAATAATGCGTGGACTCATTAAATCTGAAGCGTTAAGGTCGTTTAACTGAAACACTCGCTGAATCATTTCTGCTTCATCATCTTCAATCACCCCTTCTTGAAAGCCGATATTCGTCAGGAATTTGATCTCTGCTTCATTAGTAGTGGGAAGGCTTTGACGTTTAACCAGAGGGGAGGTCGCCTTTTCCACAAGCCAAACTATCGGCGTGAGGATGATGGTTAAAAACTTAACGGGAATAGCAACAAATAAACTGATCGGTTCGGCATAGCGTTGACCAATAGTTTTGGGGGTAATTTCGCCAAAGATAATAATTAAAAATGTTAGGACTCCTGAAACAATCCCTAGCCATTTATCATCTAAAGCCTTGGTTGTCAGGCTACCAACTATAATGCTGCCAACAATATTAAAGATATTATTGAGAATGACAATGGTAGCGATGGGTCGAGTGATATGGGAGCGAATACTTGCCAGGGCTAAAGCTGCTGGCTTTTTGGACTGAGCTAATTGTCTAACTTTAATCGGTGAGACAGACAGGATTGCTGCTTCTGCTCCCGAGCAAAAAGCCGAACCAGATAAAACCACAGCGACAACGACAAGATAATGGTTAACCTCTAATATAGTTTAAAAAGAGGAATTAGCATTATGATTACTCAACTGACATGCTATGACATCCTACTAAATAGAATTAAGGTAGCTTGTTGTCCAGAAATGTTGTCTGCGAAAAATGGCTTCACTACTAAAAGCATTATTCGTAGCCAAAGCAACTATTTTGAATAAATTGAGGTTAGTAGTCTCTAGAAAACTACTGCTGTGATGAGCAAGGAAAATCGCGATCGCCAAAAGGTCGAGCAGGAAACTTATTTGTTTGATTAGTTAAGAGCTTAAAACTGGCGATGTTCATGTAATGGCTTAAGAAGAATAATGATCCCCACCAATAACGCCTATTTTGTGACGAAAAGACAGTTCTCCGCCATACCATCCACCAATAGCTAGTAGCGTTGCAACTATCAAAGATAGAGCAATTCCTGTGGGGAGGATCGCGGTTTGTGGATCACCTAGTCGTAAGCCAAAGTTAATAAATGTCATAACCAACACGATTATGTTGATCAACATGTGTGCCCAGCCCGCAGTCCGCTGGCGTACTTTTCTAACTCGGATAAAATCAGCTATTCCCACCAAAGCTGCCATAATTCCACTCAATCCCCCCAAGCCAATTAGCCACATTGAGGCACGCGCCCAGAAAAAGTCTTCTGTTAGCCAGTAACCGATATCGCTTCCTGCGGCGGCGCTTAGAAAAGCCACAGGAAAAATTACTAAAATTGGGTGAATGGGGTGTCCTGCAATTGAAACGGAGCTGATAATGCCACTGCTAAGATAGTCAGTTTCTTTGCTTTCAAGTACAGGTGGAAGATTAGGATAAGGTGTTTGTTCTGTATTTTGCATTGATTTCTCCTTCTTTAAATATTTTCAATTAGACTAGGCGCCGATTTGGGTAGGTATTTTAGTCTCAACCACAAAACTCACAAGTATCCAGCGATCGCTTTGATCACTGGGATCAAAGCCTTAAACTAAAAGTCAAGAAAAATTAAGAGTTAATCAAAAAGCTAGCTAGTTTATTTATTATTTATTGTTCTGTTTTATTCAGAGTTTTTTCATCGCTCAAAAGTTGCAGATATTTAACTTGAGTATTGGGCGAAAAAATTTTATGGCAGTGCAATTTCATACCTTAGATAGAGGTATAAACAAATTAGCTACTTCAGCCTCACCTACTTTTGAAATTATTTATATGAACAGGATTTATTAGCTCTGACTGTGTTTGGGGATTAGGCACTGACCATTAAAGATAAACACCTCGCTACTATAAATCTCTCTAGGGATAGTTGGCTCTAGCAAGTATGGTTTTAGTTTAATTAGTTTAAGATTTCAATGATTCCTGTCTGACCGTTAAGTCTGACTAACTGACCATTAAGAAGTATTTTTGTAGCGTTGTCTACATCCATCACCGCAGGAATGTTATATTCTCTGGCAATAATCGCCCCATGGGATAGACGACCCCCCACCTCTGAAATCAACCCTCCCGCCCGCGCCAGTAGGGGTGACCAGCCAGCGTCAGTATAGGGCACAACGATAATAGTTTGGCGATCAATGCGATCGCGAAGCGCACCGCAGGTATCGCTTTGCTGGAGATTCGTAATGACTTGAATTACTCCTTCAATTTGACCAGGACTACTGCCAATTCCCTGTATTCTTTGGGCGGAGCTGATGGTTGGCGTTTGCCAAACTATGGCTTGGGGCTTGCCATAAACTAGTTTGGGCACAGGGTTCAGTCCAACGGCAACTTCCCACTGTTTTCTTCTAGTGGCAATTAATTCCGGCAACCGATGTTTGAACTGGCGATCTTGTTGCTGCACCAAAGTTGTAATTTCCTCTAATCGCAGTAGAAAAATATCTCCTGGTTCGGTCATTAAGCCACAAGT
>JBJOPG010000282.1:0-5628 GCA_046050865.1 Cyanobacteriota bacterium | reverse complement strand
TATAAACTAAGCGGGGATTCTTCTAAAGACAAAATTTAAATTAGTTCTGAATTTCCAAATGATCTACTCATTACAAAAAAAGCTAGAAGCTAGAAGCTAAGAGCTAAAAACGAATTACTGTAATTTTAAATTCACATTAGACGTAATGTATCTGGACGGTTTAATTTATAATAAAGTTTACAAAACTATAAGAAAAATACTCTTAAAAACAATGGACGGTACCAACGGACAATTAGTACCAACGGACAATTAGAGCGTCTCATTGCTCTGGCGGAAGATGAGCTAGCCGTATATAGTACCGATGCTCGCAAGATTGAAAAGTTAAGACGTAAAATTGGTATTTCTGTCCCTCCTAGAGAGCAACAACAAGTCAAAGCTGAATTATTAGAATTAATGCCGAAAGGTCTTTTCGGCAAGCTAATTGAAGAACAGCGCCAGACAGTAGCCTTGCCTTTCTGGGGCATCGCGGGATTAGGATTATTGTTTGGAATCTCTTTTCAACAGCCGGTGGATTTTCTTGCCCCGGCGATCGGTATTCCCCTCGCCATTAATATTCAAAAATGGGGATGGAATTTGCAAGCTAAGAGAATTTTGCTCAAAACCCTAGAAGAAATGGAAGAGCGCATGAAGCAGCCAGTTAAAGATTAGATTTATTTTTATCTAAATCACATTTAATCTTGATTATGAGTAGTTTGTTGAACAATCGGTAAGTTTTCGCTTGGTTGATCTGGTGTTTGTACCTCGATCGCCTCGATTGCTGACTTAGGAGGGATTTCCGCTACTGCTTTGGTTTCTTTGGTGGGGGCGATCTCCACTTTTTCGGTAATTTCCGGGATCTCTAATATTTCTGCGGGATCGGGAATAATTCCTTTACGGCGATCGCTTAAGCGGCGCAACACGCCATTCAAAAACCTAAATCCATCCTCATCGGAATAGCGTTTAGCTAACTCGACAGATTCGTTAATTGCCACTTTTTCGGGGACTTGTAAATAAAGCATTTCCGCTACCGAGATGCGGAGGATATCGCGGTCTATTCTGGGTAAGCGACTGAGCTGCCAGCCCACCAAAACCTCCTCAATTGCCGCTTCAATTTCTAGTCGATAATCGTTGACGGTAACAATTAATTCTGTTGCATACTGTCTGACCTGTTCTTTATTGGTCAGTTGTAAAAATTCGGGAAATTCCACCGCCAGACCCACTCGATTAATAGCGGCTTGGGAAACTGCCAAGGCTTCTTGAATCATTACTTTGGCACTATCTAAATCGCTAGCACGAGTTTCACTAGTTAAGAGGCGTTCTTCCCCCCGTTTGATCTCTCCAGAAGCAGCTTCGAGATTATCTTGCACTTCGATGGTTAAAGTCCGAATAGCTGCTAACACTAGGCTATCTAAATCTTCTTCCAGCAACTTACCTTGTTTGGTTTTGACCTGGCTAATACTCAGCAGTGCCAATTCGCGAGCAATACTTCGGGGTTGTTTACGCAGTGCCATGTTTTAGCGATAGTGAATCAGTGGTAGATACTTACTTAATAGTTAAATTAATTTTATCAAGCCCAATTATTATACTGTCTTGTTTAAACCTTGTTTCGACTAACTTTCTTCCTGGAGGGAAATTAGTTTAGTCTCCTCGGTATTCAGAATATTATCTCTCCCTTCTGCTTGAAGTTCTTGGGGTGGATTGGGAATAGAATTTTGGGCTTTCACCCCAGGCATTTCTGGACTCACAATACCGCCAGAGATTAACACTTTAAAAGCATCTTCAATGGAAATATCTATATCGATCGCATCCCGCTGAGGAACTACGGCGTACCAACCAGAAGTCGGGTTTGGAGTAGTGGGAATAAAGACACTAATCACTTCTTCTGGCAGATGAGTTTGAATCTGGGGACTCATTTTTCCTGTGACAAATCCGATTGTCCAAACTCCTTTCCGGGGGTATTCCACCAGTACCACTCGGCGGAATTTGGTTTTAGAATCACTGACCAAGGTTTCGAGAATCTGCTTCAAGGTTTTATAGACCGAACCTGCCAAGGGAATTGCCTGAAGTAAATCTTCGCCAAAGTCTAGTAACCAGCGACCAGCAATATTCCGTGCCATCAAACCGATAACCAGAATACTCAACAGCGGGACGGTAAACCCCACAGAAAAATTAAGCACATCCGTCAGGAGGGGATTCAACCCATCAAAGGGATTAATTTGCTTGGGGATTCGGGTGAACAAATCGATTGCCCATTTGGCGGTGGTAACCGATAGCCAAATAGTCGTTGCCAGAGGGATTACTACCAGCAAACCCGCAATCAAGTCGCTTTTTAGATCTTGTTTTAAACGTTGCAGCACAGAGCAATTACTCTCCTCACAACTAAAAATTGTATTATTGCATTCTTACTATCTAGTTTTAAAGCTTATGAATAATTGTTGCAAGTGTTGACATCAACCCAAATGGTGGGAGTCCTCTGGTTAGAGAGAGATTTCTCAGCTAGTTGCATAGTCCTTTTCTTCAATCCTTTCTGCTTCTGTCTTAAGATAGATTTTGAGACCATGAGGAAAATTCAAGATGACGACTCTCAAGCAAAATATAGAAGTTTTAGCAGATAAGTCTGCCTTAATTGAGCGATCACGGGAAATTATGATTGACCGTATCCATCAGGCGATCGCCACTCAAGATCGATGCACCATTGCCTTATCTGGTGGTAGTACTCCCAAACCTCTTTATGCAGCTTTAGCTATGGAACCATTACCTTGGTCAAAAATCCATATTTTCTGGGGAGATGAGCGTTATGTACCCGCCACCCACCCTGACAGTAATCAACTCATGGCACGTCAAGCCTGGCTAAATAAAATCGAGATTCCCGAAGGGAATATTCATCCGATGCATACTCAAGATGGCGACCCTCAGCGGGATGCCCAAAGTCACGAAATTGAGTTGCGAGAGTTTTTCCAGCAGCCTGAAGGATTTCCCAGTTTCGATATCATTCTTTTAGGGATGGGGGATGATGGACATACCGCTTCTTTGTTTCCCCATACCGAAGCTTTATCCGTAGGCGATCGCTTAATCACAGTCGGTAATAAAGACGGTCAACCTCGCCTAACCTTTTCTGTGCCTCTGATCAATCAAGCAAACCACGTTATATTTGTGGTAGCTGGCGCGAGTAAACGTCCAGCCCTCAAAGAGATTTTTGCGACTCAAGGAGATGCCAAGCAATATCCCTCCCGTTTAATTCAACCCCAAGGAGAATTATTGTGGTTATTAGACCAAGAAGCAGCAGCAGAATTATCACTATCTGCTTAAATTGCCAGCTTTATCAAATCAATACACTTGAGACTGGCTAATTTTCACCAACCTGAACCCTCACGGTAGTATAGTGAGATAAAAAATATTTATGTCGTTAGTAGTGTAATAGTTAATTCTAAAAACCCTTATGATTACTTGCCCTAGTTGCAACCATCAAAATCCTGAAGGATCTTTGCAATGTGAAAATTGCTACACTCCTCTGCCAGCTACCACTGGCTGTCCTAACTGCGGAGCTTCAGTGCAAACCGATGCTACTTTTTGTGGTCAATGTGGCTTTAATTTGCAAGCAGAAAATTTCCCCGTGGCAACTCCTCTAGAAGAAACAGCGATTGGCTCATCCCCTAATATCTCTCTAGATGAAATCTCCCTCCCTGATGAGCTGCCGGTGTCGAAAGGCAGTGCAGATATGCTACCCGAAGCGGTTATTTCATCACCGATCCAAAGTCCTTGGGATATCCACGAAGATCAAGATGATGACAGTCAAACTATGGCTCAGCCTTCTGCGGCACCCATGGGTTTTGACCCTGGAGCACAGGCTGCCAATATTAATTCTCCCAGCAACACTCCTGACACTGATGTTGCGGAGGTTCCATCAACTTCTTTTGGCTCAGATGCTCTTTCTTCCCCCTCTGAGACACCCAGTATAAACTTGGATCTGGAAACTTCGGCGACCGAATCTGAAGCTCGAAACAATAGTCCAGAAATCCCCTTCCCTTCCAGCTATGAGAATGTGGCACCCCCCGCAGCCGTTCCTCAACCAAGACAAGCCTTTGATGCATTTACTACGGCGGGAGCAACCCAGCTACAAATTCAGCAAGCAAGTCTCCTGCATTTACAAAGCAATACCACCATCGAAATTGCTTCTAGTTTAGACGTAGTTCATTTTGGTAAACCCAATGGTCAAATTCCTCCTGACATAGATGTCTCTGGATTTCCTGATTCTGAGGTGGTATCACGGGTTCATGCAGATATCCGCATTGAAGGCGATACTTATTATCTTGAGGATACGGGTAGTTCTAACGGCACTTATGTGAACCATGCTCCTTTGCAAAAGGGCAATCGTCATCGCTTAAGACCTGGCGATCGCATTGCTTTAGGGAAAGGTGACCTCGTAACTTTTATTTTTCAACTTAGCTAGATTTTGCTAGAGCCCACATGTTGATATTTATGTGGGTTAATAATACAAGTAATATTTAGGCAATATTTAGGTAATACTTTTAAGTTGTTGAATTAATGTAACGAGAGCATAAAAACTTACTTAAGACTTAACGCACTGTCAAACTACGAAGTAAAGTCAAATCCAAGTCATTGTTGGGGTCAATGGAAACTAACTCTGCTTTATTTTTCCCCAACAACACTCCTGCCAGGGCACCTGCTCCAGCACCCCCCAAAACTTCTACCGTGTCGATCTTGCCAAAAATTCCTGACAGGACTGCCGCTGCTGCACCACCAATGGCAGCACCTTTAACGATATCCCCAGCATCAGCACCTTTTTTGACAGTCTCTGTCCGAGTTACCACTTCAGAAACTGCTTCAATTGATTGGGTTGTACCGTCAGGAAAGATGATTTGCTCCGCTGTAAAAAACGAGCCTGCTTGGTCGTCACTGGGTTGAATTTGTCCAGCAATTTCGCTGCCATAAGGAATCAGAATATTGCGTCCACGATCTTTGATGTCCGCCGCCACCAATAAAGTAATCGGCACTGTTTCTTCTGGAGTCACCAAAATTTTTTCTTCTTCATATTCGATGGGAATGACAAATCCTTGAGGAATTGTGCCGTCCCGAAAAGAACGATCTCGACGGGAAGAAGGGTAATCGCGACTAGGAGGAGTATAATCGCGGTCTCTGCTCGGACTGGATTCGGGAAATAGCTGTGCTTGAGCAGGGGTTATATTAGCGAGGTTACTAATAGTTGCTGCTAAAGTAGACAGGATTATTAAACTAGAGGTAGCTATTTTAGGGTATTTTGCGTTAAACATGACTAGACAAAAAATATTTCTTTTATAGATTAGTTATGAGCATTTGACGCAAAGCTAGTAACCATAGTTCCAGATTATTTATATATGTCTCAATACTAGACCTCATGCTAGAATCCCCTGTGCGACCTAAACAATCTCCCAAATCTCCCAAACCTCCAAAACTTCAACCTAGAAAAGCAAGACCGACTTTCAAAAAGCATTATCAGCTAATGACCTTGGTTTTGTTATGTAGCTTGGGTTGGTTTACGCTCCGTAGTTGTCATGGGCATTTTTCAAAATCTCAGGAGAGAACTCCCTCAGCTTCCTCTTTAGTCCCTTTGCGATCGCTGGCTCCTTCTGCTCGACAGTCGCAATTAAT
>JBJOPG010000281.1:0-5778 GCA_046050865.1 Cyanobacteriota bacterium | reverse complement strand
CTTCGGGAATTGCTGCACTAGGAACAATTAAGCATAATTCTTGGTTGCTGTTTAGCCAATTGCTGCCAATTAACTGAGTACTTAATGGATATGGGAAATTAGCCCAATCATCGGGCAGATCATTAACAGTTAAAGTCTTGGTCTTGGTACTGCTAGGTAGCTCATAAATTCCCAAGTTATAATCTTTGGGGACGAATCTGGGAGAAGGTAAGTAATTAGCCATTTCTAATAAAGCCACAGCGGGACTTAATGCAAAATAAAGGACTGGCAAACCTGGACTATTCCATCTAGCTCCATCTTGAAAAGATTTTCCTTGTCCTGAATAACTAGTTAAATATTTGAGTTTTGTAATCCGATACAAACGCATTAACTAAACTCACCATATTCAATTGCTTTGAGTGACTCCTTGACTATTTTTCTCCCCTCAAATGTGTCACACAGGTTAATCGGCAGCTCACCTGCTAAGGCAGGAATACTTGTGTGCAACCATTCATGTGCCATAGCCATGTCACCAAAGACCGAAACAGCATCTTGAATTACTCTAAGGGTATCGAGTATTCCTTCAGCGGCACTTCTAGGCAATTTTTTCTTGTGATAAAAACGGTTCAAGTTGGCTGAAGTTGTTTCCAATAAGCTGATAAATAGATCTCTTTCCCCTAATTCATTGATGGCTTCTTTGATAATTGCTCCAGAAATACCTTGACGCAAGGCTTTAAGATATTCGCCTCGATCTGACAAAAGAGTAGGAGAAAGTTTTGAATTCTCTAATAGTGAAGCAATACTCATGATAGAAAGTACGATATTTTTGCTTGCTGTTTTATTTTACATCATATTTATGATAATTACTAATCATATTGATGATAAATAATACTCAAACCTTTAAATAGCAAGACATCAATTGAATTTACGACTAGATGTTTTAAATTCTTTTTTGGCAGTTTTGTGCCAAACGCCCTACAGAATATTGTAGCTATCCAATCCCGACTAGGAATCCAAGCATACATAAATGGGGAATGTAATTACCCGTGAGAAATTTTATTCTGATATCAAAGCAAAACAAAGCAATTTATCGGAGTAAAAAATATGAAATTACATCTTCCAGCTAAATTTTTCACCCTAACTATCTTAGCAAGCTGCACTTTTTTGCCTCTAGAGGCTAAGTCACAATCTATTCACAATCTTGGAAAATTAAATATCAACTATAAAAA
The DNA here is from genome assembly GCA_046050865.1 of Cyanobacteriota bacterium. Taxonomy (GTDB): domain Bacteria; phylum Cyanobacteriota; class Cyanobacteriia; order Cyanobacteriales; family Xenococcaceae; genus Waterburya. The sequence continues at coordinate 4,570 of JBJOPG010000281.1, read as the reverse complement.
TGAGTCAATGACTTTAGCCTTAGTAAGCACAACAGATTTTTTAGCACTCTATCCGCCAGGGACAATACTTTGCTTTAGCGATCGCGGTGTAGAAAACAAAGTAGAAATTGTAGATTTCAATCAAAGCTTTCAAGTGGTGGATTTTGTTTATCTTGACGGTGGTTATCAAAGTCAAAAAGGTAATGCAAATCATGATTATTTTGTCAGTAACTCTTATCAATGTAGCTATTAAAAATAGCTCTTCAACCTATATTCCTAGTTACTTTTTTCATCTGTAAAATCTGTAAAATCTGTAAAATTAAAACTTAGAACCATGTACAAAATTTTAACCCTCCTCGCAATTGCTACGACCGTCAACTTTGGTCTTGCTACAAATCAAGCTTCAGCTCAATTATCGCCCCAACAGTGCGCTGACGACCTCAATCAAATCCTTGGCGCACATCTAAATGGTAGTATTTCTCAGGCAGAATTTGCTGCGATCGCCAATCAACATAGCTACGAAAATCCCGAATGTAGTGAATACGTATCGGGTTCTGGAATTACTCCAGAGCAGCTAGAAGACCAAAGAGAAATCGATCACCAACATCTAGAGTCTATGAAAGAACTCGGTCAACAGCAAGTTGAAGATTATAAAAAAATGCTGGAATACATGAGATAGTAAATATTTCTCTATAGCTTTAACTATGCCGTTCTTACTTTTTAAACATAGTTAAAAATGCCAAAACCAACTTTTATTGGCTGACCAACTTAGTTCACAAACAGTACCTTTAGGTTCGCGAGAATAACGTTTGAACTCTCCCCTTAGTTGCTTGGCTAAATCATTAGCTTGTTTAGTCCCACCACCAAGATTTTTAGCATTACTATCTAAACCAATGCCATTATCTTCAACCCTAATAATATTTTGATTGTCCTTTTTAAGACATATTACTTTCAAACGAGTAATGCCTTCAGCATACTTACCAACATTAATTAATGCTTCTTCCAAAAATCGACATAAACTACGTTTTTGCTCTACGGTTAATTTAGTTCCATCGATACTATCTTCAAAATTGTTGATTTTAAACTTGATAGTTTTAAAATGAGGGTAATCAAGAATTATCGTGTTGCTATATACTTGATAGAGAATTTCTTTGAGGGGACATTGTAAATCGACTTCCGATTTTCCAATATGAATACTATTACCATCAATAACAGTTTCTTTTTCAATTAAGTTTCCTACATCGCGTAATTCTTTGTTTAAGACATTTAACTCTTTGACCAGCCAATCCTCTGCTAGCTCTTTTGAATGAGCATCCCTCAAAATCTTTTTGAGAGTCTGTATAGGGCGATTGTGAATGGTAGAAGACATATATTTAATCATATATTGTCTTTCTTTGAGTTGAAATTTTAAATTTTGGCGATCGCGGTAAAACATTGAGGCTGTTAGACCTAAACCGTTAAGAGATAGCACCAATACAGCAGAAACTACTGGTAACCATAAACCGTATTGTAATAGTAATAAATAGCAAATAAGTATCGATAAAATACTGCTGGAAAAAATTATAATTGCTAATTTCCAAGGAGATTCATTTAATAGTCTTGCCAATCCAATTCCCAAAAATCCCCATCCAAAAATCCAGAAATACTCCCAGCCATCATGCCAGACCCACAATAATGGTCGATTATCCAAAACTGCACTAATAATTTGACTAACAGCATGAGCTTGAATTTCTACTCCGTAGACAAAGCCAGTATTATCAGAGCGGACAGCATTAGTGTTGACATCATCTCTAACACTTAGTGCAGTAATGCCAATCAAGATAATACGATTTTTAATCCAACCAGGCTGAACTAGACCTTGCTTAATGTCTGCTAAAGAAACAATCCGAAATGGATTTTCACCACGACGAAAATTCAATAAAATTTGATTACCACCTGCATCTGTATTGATGTATCCTCCAGTCTGAGGATTAACTCTAGTTAACTTAACATCATCTAGTTGCATCGTTTCGGGATCGTCAACAGCATTTTCGAGAAAAATATTCTTGGTCGCTAAGTATTTTTCTGCTAAAAGAATTGGCAAAGAAAATTTAAGCTCGTTGTTAGTTACTACACTCAACAAACTACGACGCAGATTACCATCTTTATCTAACAGTATATCGACGAATCCAGTTTGCTCTGGAGGCAGTGTATTAGGTGGTTTAATCACATCAATTCGTGAATTTTTCAGGTTTGATAATACTTTTTCGACCCCAATAATGTTTTTCTGTTGCCTAAATACTTGTTCTAATTCCACATGACCAGGCTCTTGAGGCTTATCTCTAACTAGATCTATACCAATTACCGCAGGATTATAGCTTTGTAGAGTGGTAATTAACTTAGCCAATTCTCGATCTGATATGGGATATTTGTCTAAATTATTAATATCTTGTTCATTAATTCCCACGATTAATATCTTGTCATCGATAGCTTCTGGACTTCTAAAGCGCAAAAAAGTGTCCAACGCCGTTAATTCTAAAAATTCTAACCCACCTAAAGCTCGTGCTAAAAAAACTAACAGGATTACAGCAATGCCGGGCATTGCTCCAGCACGCCAAATAGTAATTTCTTGTTTTACTTTTTGCCACATCTAATTGCCTAATTGCCGAAAATTAGTTAAATACAAATAACTTTTGATCTTTAAAGATAAGTCAGTACTTTCCTCAAGTATTGTAAATGATGCAGCTTATACTCGATCAAAACTATGGTATTAGTCAATTAAACCTATTTCTTTAGCTTTTTTTTCTGTTTGCAGCCGTAGGTTTTTATCATCGTCGGGATAAACCTCTAATGCATCTTGAATTTTCGTCCAATAATTTCTCACTGTTCTTTCAGCAATACTCATTTTTTTGGCAATTTCTTTATCTGTTAAACATTGATTGAAAGCTAGTTCTAATAAAGAGTGCCATTCCTCTTTTAATTCTAATCCTGTTCGCATTTCTCTAGGGGTAAAATTAATTCCCTGTAGTGACCATTCAACCTTGGTTAACATCTGGTCGATTGATTCACCTTTATCTGCTACTGTAAAACCACCTTGATGTTCGTTAATTTGAGGACGTAACCGAATTAAAGCCCTAGTATCGGCACTCTGAACAACCAGATTGAGTGAGGGATGTTGCTCCATCATATTTCTTAAAAGTTTTATCCCTGTTTCTGGCTGAGGTTTATCACCTGGCTTTTCTGGCAGAGATAGGTCTGTAATCACTATATCTTGGTCAGGGAAACTATTTAGTTTTTCAAAAGCTTCTTGGGTAGTTTTCGCTTTGGTGATATCAGCACTGGAATATTTACTCTTTATTGCGTCTATAGTGCCATTAATTACGGCATCGTGATCGTCAATAACTAATATTTTGGTGATTTCATTTATCGCCTTCATTTTTACTATTTCTTGCTATTTCGTGAATTTAAGTTGAGGTTTGAGTAATAAATATTACCAGCATTAATACGGGCAGGAAATAGGCGATCGCTTAATTCTTTGAGGGTAGAATAAAAATTTTCTAGTTGTGCAACATATTTTTGACGAGGGGAGCTAGCAAATTCGTAATTGCTCAATCGATGATAATTCCAAACCACGCCTCATTGCCAAAGATTCTTGTAACAATTGCTCTCGAATTAAATTGGCTGCCGACTCAAGTACCTTAATTTCTTTTTACACAGCCATTGCAACACTTCTTCCACTCCGTACCTCAACTATATAGTAGTTCGCTTAAAACTATCTTTGACCATAACATTACAGTTTTTCGATAATTCTCGATAGTAAATATATTTTATTAACTATTAGATGAGATGCAGTGCATAAAAGTGCCAAATAAAATTCCGATATCTACTTAGAGAGCGAAAAGTGGGGGAAATCAGTGTATATAGTTACTCTTGCAATTATACTACGAGAGTAATTGGTTAATTTCTTAATCCTTTCCCATTTATCAAAATCTTCTGCTAGCTTGGAGTCGTATTTACAGAAATACGATTTAGCGTAAATAAAGAAAAAAAATGATTATCTCAGTTGAGAATCAAAAAGGAGGAGTTGGTAAAACAACGATCGCCATCCATATAGCTCAAGCTTTGGCGATGAGTAACTTTTCTGTATTGTTAGTAGATGCAGATCCTCAAGGTTCGGCTCGCGATTGGGCAGCAGCCAGAGAAAATGAACCTGCATTTTCAGTTATCGGTTTAGATCGTCCTACTTTACATCGCGACTTACCGGCGATCGCCTCTAATTACGACCATGTTGTAATTGATGGACCACCCAGAGTTACGGATTTAGCCAGATCGGTAATTATTGCTGCCGATTTAGTGGTTATTCCTGTCCAACCTTCTCCCTATGATGTTTGGGCGGCTAGTGATGTAGTTGGTTTGATCAAAGAAGCTTCTGTATTTAAAGAAAACCTGAAATCTGTATTTGTAATTAATCGTAAAATCGTCAATTCAGCAATTGGTAGAGATGTAGTGGTTATGTTATAAATCTGTGGTTAAGAGTGATATTCTAAAGGAAGAAACTTACTATTCAGATATTATCAATGACTGTTTATATCACTGTAACTTGCCCAGATTG
>JBJOPG010000280.1:0-6059 GCA_046050865.1 Cyanobacteriota bacterium | reverse complement strand
CTTGTGCCAAATTATTCATAGCATTATGACAAATGGAATTGTCTAGTTCTAGGGGTAAGTGAGCCTAAGTCTAATCTCTTTTTACCAATTAATGATCAATAAATCAGTAATCTTGTCAAAGATGCGATCGCGAGTTATTAATTTTGCCGAATTTTGTTTTGCCATCGCAGCAATTATTGAATCTGGTAGCTTTAAGCGATATTGTTGCCGTATTATGATAATCTGCTCGATTAGTGATTCATTTTTATCACTCAAGTCAATCACTTCTACTCGTTGTAAAAACCTGTAAAAAAGATCTATATCTGCTTCGGTTAAGCCAGAAAAAGCCAGGAATTTGATTTGACTGATTATAGAAATTCCGAGCCAATGAGTATCTTGAAGTAATTTAATTAGGCTAGAATTGTCTTTTAATAGTGCAATAATCGCATTGGTATCTAATAAGTAACGATTACCATTCATCTCTTAATTTTCGCTGTGCTGCTACTGCGTCTCCCTGCCAACTAAGTTTTCCTGCTAAATCGGAAAAATCATAGTTATTGTGTTTTTTTTCTTTTTCGGTGGCAGGATTGACAATCACCACTAGCTCTACTTTTCCAGCTTCTAAATTCATCAATTTCAGTTGTGAGTTTTAAAACTTCCATTGTTACCTACCTTGAGCATTCTTAGCCTTATTCTAGGATAACTAATTGTATAAGAATGTGAAGGCTAAAAGTCTATTGGCTTAGGGCGATCTCTTTGGTAGTCTTTATGATCGCATTCCCCTCAATAACTCTAATTTACACGACGTAGAAGGTTAGGGCGATCGCTTTGTGTAGTCTTTGGATCGCATTTTGAACAGCCAGAAGATCGCATTTTCCTTCAATACCTTTAAAACTAAATAGAGTGATCGCTTTACGTAGCCTTCGGATCTTAAACAAACAAAGATTTAAATTATTATTTGCTGGGTAATAAGCTAATTGCTGAAACTTTAATCTACATCTGGTGATTTTTTGCTCACCCTACAAAAGCGATCGCGCTTTGTATAAAATAAGCAATATCAAAATTTATAAGTATTTACTTATAAAATGGAAAAATTAGTTGTTTGGATAGGAGATAGCTTGAAGCAGGTTAGAAGTTTTCCTGAAGAAGTAAGACGTGATATTGGCTCGTCTCTTTATGATGCACAATTGGGAAATAAGCCAAATAGTGCAAAACCTTTTAAAGGAGTCGGCAGAGGAGTTTTTGAGATTGTTACTCGATTTGATTCTGATACCTATCGAACAGTTTATGCAGTACAAATTAATGATTGTATCTATGTGCTTCATGCGTTTCAGAAAAAATCACCCAAAGGAATTAAAACAGCACTAAAAGATGTGGAATTGATCAAACAGCGTTACAAACAAGCAATTGAACAATCAAGGAGAGAAAAATAATGATGGAAGAAACTAAATCAATCGAATTTATCAAAAGTAGTGGTAATGTCTTTGCCGATATGGAATTAGATGATGCGGAAGAACTCCTAACTCGTGCTAAATTAGGGGCAACTGTTCGTCAAATTCTGGAAAGTCGCAATCTAAAACAGCAAGAAGTAGGCAAAATTCTTAACATTAAACAGCCAGAAGTTTCTAATATTATGCAAGGAAAATACCATCTCTTTTCAGAATCGCGTTTATTTGGATTTCTAAATCGGCTAGAAAAAAAGGTGACAATTCAAATTTCTACTCATAATGCTGGAGAGGCTTTAGTTAATGTTGCTATAGAAAGTTAGCAAGCGTAATATTTGGTTTACGTTTTGTTAATGCGATCGCAAAGCGTAGGCTGCGTCCAACCGCATTTTTTCTCAATACCTTTGAACTAGATAGAGCGATCTCTTTTGTAGTCTTTGGATCGCATTTTGAACAGCCTGAAGATCGCATCTCCCTTCAACAACTCTAAATTACATGACGTGGAAGATTAAGGCGATCGCTTTGCGTAGTCTTTGGATCGCACTTTGCATAGTCTGGCGATCTCACTTTGGATAGCCTGAAGATCGTATTATTTCAAAGATCTCGAAAATAGAGTTGTGAGAGATTATGATCACAGTCGGTTGTTTTTTCTCAATTTATAATTATAAGACGTAAGAATTTATTTATTTTTATTACTATTATGGTCGACATTAATAAGATTAGAGAGCTAAACAAAGCATTACAAGAAGGGCTAATTTCGCAAGAAGAGTATGACAAAATAAAAACAAATCTAATGATTAATCAATTAGATCCAATAAAAGAAAGTTCGCAAAATCTACTTGCAGATAGTTCAGTTCATACTATACCAACAAGTGGACTGCAACATATAATAATAAACAATAATAATAATAATAACAACAATAATAATAACAACAATAATAATAACAACAATAATAGGAAGGATAAATCAAATAACAATAGTTCATTTCACATTGTACTAAGAGATCTAATAACTTCGATAATAGTGACTGCTAGAACTCTCTCTTCTAACCTAGACCAAAGTATCAAAACGATTAAGTGTAAGAAAGTAAATAAATTTCAAAGAAATTTAGTATTAGTCTTGATTGCTGGAGTTTCAGTAATTCACTCAATTAACAGTCTACAATCTACACCTACTACCGCTACTATTTATAAATCTATAACTGAATAACAAGTTGTTTTAAGGTCTGCAAATGGCTAGTACTTTACCTAATGATAAAATGTATGAGAAAAGCTAAAAGTAATTAATGCAAGTTGTGATCGTTTATAGTTATTCTTCGTTTTATTTGCTAAAAGAGATTAGGATCACAGATAATTATGTTTTTAAAATTTATACTTGTAAGATATAAAAAATTATTTTTTTACTATCATGGTTGACATCAGCAAGCTTAGAGAGATGAATGCAGCATTACAAGAAGGACTAATTTCGCAAGAAGAATATGACAAAATAAAAACAAACCTTATTGATGAGTCAAATTCGACAAAAGCAAATTTACAAAATCTACTTACAGATAGATCAAATAGCAACAGTTCAGTTCACACCATACCAGCAGATGGACTACAACATTTAATAATAAATAATAATAATAACAATAATAATAATAACGCTAATAATAGCGATGCGAAGGGTTGTTATCAGAATACTGCGGCACACTTAGTATTAAGTTTAGTAACTGGAGGTGGCTGGCTTTTCATTTGGCTGATTTTGGCAATATTTAAAATTTAAAAAAACTTGATAATGTTGAAATTAACAGTTAAATTATATCGTCATGGTAAATTAAAAAACAAGCTAAAAATTCGTGAAGGTTGCTGCATTTATCAAGAAACTTGTTCTGCATATGCAGAAAGAATAATAAATGAAAAAGGAGAATTAAAAGCTTTTCTACTTATCTTGCAGAGAGTTTTACTTTGCAACCCAATTGGATATAAAACTCTCGGAGTCAATTTGTATGAAAAATGTGATGCAGACAAAAAAATGCAAAGTCAATTAAAAGCCAACTTAATCTTGGTTATTGCTCTTTCAATGATATTGCCTATGCAGTTAACAAGTTTTTTCATATTTAAAGAGTTAGCATTAAAACCAATCTCTTATATAGTTAAAAAAGTAGATAGTTAAAAATTTATAGTTATAGGGCGATCGCTCGCCCAACTTTACGCATCTAAAACCCTAACCAATTAATTCCTTAGCGCGTTTAACAAAATTCTCCGCAGTAATGCCGTTAAACTCCATAATCTGTGCAGCACTAGCCGTAGTTTCCCCTCTCTTCCAAGCAAAAACATCTCGCTTACTACTACTACGCAACATCACAGGTTCTAACATGGCACTAGAACCACCAGTAACTCCGATTAAAGCATCACCATCAAACAGACTGGAAAATTCTGCATCAGATAAGAAATCACCATCCTGTTCGCGACTGCAACTATCCCAAGCGACATCAGTTGAGCGATATAAACGACGGGGGTTAATTATCGAGATAATTTTTGAGCCAATACCTTGAGCTTTTAATTGTTCGGCAGCGGCAAAAACAGGAATTAGAGTCATGTCGCCGATTACGGCAAAAACTACTGTTTTGTCTCCAGGAATTTCTTGTAAGACTATGCCACCTTGAGCCAATCCCTCACGGGTTTGTTCCAGGGTAGTGCGAATTTCTAGGGGAGATTTGCTAGCGGTAATAGGAATGCCTTTATTTTTTGTGCCTAATGCCCATTCATAACAAGCCTGAATACTATTAGCATCACAAGGGAAAAGAGGGAAAACGTTACCGTTACGCATCATCCCCGCAAAGTAATTTTCAACTTCTGGGCGTTGATGAGTCCAACCGTTACGCCCCTGTTCTAATGCCCCTGCGGTAAAGAGAGTGATGGTGGAAGGTGTAGAACGCCTTAATTCTGTCATCGCTTGAGTCACAGTTTGCCAGATGGGTAAACCGTTAATGACGAAGGATTCATAGGAACACCACAAAGTACGCGCCCCAAATAAAGCCTGAGCAGAGGCCAAACCTGCACAAGCATCTTCGCTTAGGGGTTCATAAACTTGTCCTTGGGGTTGTTGGAAATAGGTTTCATCGGTAGTGGGGTGGATAATTTTTAATGCCGTATTAATATTGTTAATTCCTGATGCCGCATTGCCGTCAGCATTGGTCACAATAAAATCTGGGTCTTGTTTGCCGACATAACCAACGATCGCCCCCATGGCTGTGGTGGCTACTTGCTTTTCGCCGCCGACGCTATATTCTTGGAGGGGAATCTTGCCCAAATCCTGAAGGTTATATTCCTGTTCTGTAACCACTGTTTTTGCCGCTGCACCACCATTGGAACGCACGTAATTATCGCGGACAAGTTGCCAAGCTGCGGGAGTTAAAGCTCTTTCTTTCAAGGCTGCCACAATATAGTCCTTGTCTAAGCTATCCCCAGGATAAAGGTTGTGGGATTGAGCGCCTCGTTTATGGACTCCTGCACCTTTTAGTTGTTTAACAATCAAGACCGTTAATTTGCCGTTCAAAGCTGATTTAGCCGCCTTGTCCGTTGCTGCTAGCACTGCTTGAGTAAATGCCATTCTCCCTGCGAGTGAAAACTTAGTGCTATCTATATAGTCTCCTGGCTGGTTAGCATCATCGTAATCTTTAGCATTAACTAAAATTACTTCGGCAAAACCGTTACCTTGCCAGTAAGCAATCATCTCCTCGTTGGTTTTAGTAGACACCATGCTGTGATGTTCTTGGGAATAGCCATTCCACACCAGGATGGGCAAGAAGTTAGTTACCTGAGGAAACGCCGTATTAAAGTGACCAAAGCTACTCATGATATAGGGTTCCCCCAAGCCACCATCGCCAATAGTTACGGGAAATAAGACCCCAGGATGTAATTTTGCCCCCGCCATGGCGAAGTGTTGCCCTTGTCCTAAAGGCCCTGCGGGGTTCAATAAGCCAGGAATTTGCCCTGAAAGATGACCGAGCAAACCATGGGTTTCCCGAAAGCGATCGCCCATCTCTTGCACATTATTAATCCCCATTGCCTCTAGGGAAGTATCGAGAAAGACGTTGCTATAAAAACCTGGGGCGTGGTGTCCTACCTCGGTAATGATATTCTTATGACCCAACATTACGAGGGAGGCGATCGCGTCGGCAATTGAAGCAAAACCACCAGGATGTCCAGACTGTTTACTTGCAGTAACTTGGAGGGTTAAATACCTTAGAGCATCAGCCGCCAACATGGTTTGATAAACTGCGGCGGGATCTGTAGGGGAGGCGATCGCCGTTTGTCCCTCTTGGATGGCTGGAGAACTATACTGATCAAAATCTGGCAAGCTGTCTTTGAAATGTTGAATCCCTTGACAAAAAGCGGGAATATTTGTGGCAACAGTCATAAATCTATCCTTCTTTGAGGGAACTGCAAGTTTTAAGTAGATCTTACAGTTTTGGGGTGGCTGAAGGAAAAAAAGATCAATCTACCCTTTTCCCCTTTCCCCTTTCCCGATCTTCACAAATCAATGAGTGCGTAACATCAGTTATTCACCGCTACAGCTACTCTTGCTCTAGCAAGCGGCTCAATTTGTCCTTAACATCTTGCATCTGCTCATCGCATTTAGGGACAGCA
>JBJOPG010000279.1:0-5469 GCA_046050865.1 Cyanobacteriota bacterium | reverse complement strand
ACTGTTTTCGATCAAGTTCACTGTTCTAGTAGGTTTCTATGGGTTAAAGTCGGATTTAGTTCTTGTAGATTAATCTTAATTAAATTAAATCGTTGTAGTTTTATTGATCTTTCTCAAGTTAGACTTTCTGATCTCTTTGATTCTTAATTTGCCATTTGTATTGATCTAAAAAATGTCAAGTCCCTTCTGACCTATTTCCTTAGATATACAAAAACCGTAAAAGTGCTAACTAGTTCCCTCATCTAACAGATGCTTGATCAAGGGGAAACTTGCTCTAATGAAAGCGAAGTTAAAGCGGAATAATACAAGGAACAATACAATATGCCTAAGTTAAATATTGGTCTTACAGAAGAACAAAGAGAAGGTGTAGTTGGACTTCTCAACAGCGATTTAGCAGATCTTTATTTACTGCTGATCAAAACCAAAAAATATCACTGGGATGTTGTTGGCCCTCAGTTTCGGACACTACATCAATTGTGGGAAGAGCATTATGAAAGCCTAACCATCAACATCGATAAAATGGCTGAAAGAGTTCGTGCTTTGGGCGGATATCCCGTGGGTACTGCCGAAGGGTTTCTTAAGCTCAGCACCATCAAAGAGCAACCTGGAACTTTGCCCAATTCCAACGAAATGGTACTTAGTCTCGTTAACGACCACGAGCAGGTGATCCGTAACTTGCGCGAGCACATTGATCGCTGTGGTGATGATTTTCACGACCAAGGAACAGCTGATTTCTTAACTGGCTTGATGGAAGAACACGAAGAAATGGCTTGGATGCTACGTTCTTTTATTGAAGGAGATGCGCTTGAAGGACAAGGCGATCGCCCTGGCGCGGAAATGAAGCAAACTATTGGCGTATAACCACAATTTCAATTGATTAATAAGTATATCAAGACCAAAAAGGATAAAAATCGATGCCAGAAGAATACAAAGCAGAACGTACAATTACGGCGGTTTTTAAAGAAGAAAGCGAAATTAAAAATGTGATTGATCGTCTTCTTGATCGCGGTGTGTCTAGGGATCATATCTCAGTAATGGGTAGAAACTTTCAGTCGGAAACTCGCATCTCAGGCTTTATTACCAAAAAAGATGTGATCTTAGGAGGCTTACGGTCAGGCGCCATCTTTGGTTCTCTATTTGGTTCTCTATTGAGTTTGCTCACAGGGGTAGGGGTTTTGTTTATTCCTTTTGTCGGCTCTGTGGTGGCGGCAGGCCCAATTAGCGCCGTGCTACTGGGTGCAGCGACTGGAGCTTTAGCAGGAAGTGCTGGTGCTGGTTTAGCCTCTGCTCTCGTTACTTTGGGCATGCCAGAAGATAAGGCCGCTGTCTATGAGACTCGTGTAAAAGCTGGAGATTTTCTCGTGATGGCAGAAGTTCCTAGCGATCGCGCTGGGGAATATCAACTGTTAATGGAAAGCGCTGGCGGGGAAGAGATCCATGTCTCGGATCAGCCTTTATCCCGTGCTTGCTCTGGTCGTTGTAGCGATGCCGAAAGTTTGTCTCCCGAAGTGCGCGCTCATCTTTCCCCAGAGGCTCAACAGACATTCATCGAGCGCTATAACTCTGTCTATGATGAAACCAATGATGAAATGCAAGCCGAACAAGGAGCCTGGGAAACTATTCACCAGCAGTATGAAGAAGATGAACAAGGAGTGTGGTCAAAAACGAAGGTGTCTGTTTAATAAAAGCTCTAAGCCGTAAGCTCTAAGCTCTAAGCTTCCTAGTCAGAAAATACTTCTTTAGATAGATTTGGTCATAAACTGTCAGTACTATCTTGAAGTCTAAGTGAAAAGAGCAGCATGGGTATGTTCGAGAAAGTACTTTAGTCAAATTGGGATCTGGATTTAGATCTAAGTATTGATAGCTTAGAGCTTAAAGCTTAGAGCTACGAACTAGTCAATTTCCTAAAGGATAAGCTTCGCAAATGAACGAAGCTAATTTACATTAGACGTAATATAAGGATGATTAATTATGATCGAACGTGGTTCTACAGTCAGAATTCTGCGGGAAGAATCTTACTGGTATAAAGACCTGGGAACAGTTGCTTCGGTGGATAAAGGTGGTGGCATCTTGTATCCAGTGACCGTCCGTTTTAATAAAGTTAATTATGCTGGAGTTAATACCAATAACTTTGCAGCGAAAGAATTAGAAGAGGTAAAAACAGCAATGGCAAAACAAAAGAGAACAACTGCGACATCCGGAGGCAAACAAACTCCCATTGATCCAATGGCTCGCACCACAGGACAATCAAACGCAAACCAAGATACAAAACCTGGGGCAGAACCAGAAGCTCCAGGGGGAGACAATAAACCAGGTGCTCCTAATCAAGGAACAGAAGCTCGTTAGTTATCTCAAAATCCTAGAAGTCCCAAAATTTTATAACTGCCAAAGAGCGATCGCCATTTTAAAGCGATCGCTTTTATTTTGCATCTCTGATGTAAATGTAATGGCAAATGTGAAGTGTAAGGGCTATTCGCGAATAGCCCCTACGATTACTTTTTCTAACTTTTGATAGAGGTAAAATAACCACTTTTACCTAGTATAAAAGTCTGACTCTCAATCAATTACAGAAAAATTCAACCTCTATCTTCCTCTTCTGATAATAATGATAAGATGCAATTTAATAAGGAACTCAGCAGCAGTTACATAAAAGTTACATAAATACTTGATTCAGATAAAATGAGTGACTCGTCAAATGCAGTTGAACAAGAGGGAATGGTTCTTCATCTTGCGGATGGCAGTATCCAGGCTTGTAATCTTAATGCTGAGAGTATTCTTGGAGTCAGTGGCGAACAAATCCAGGAATGGATTTTCCTAACATCGGGTTGGCAAGCGATCGCGGAAGATGGTTCTGCTATTTTGCCAGAGATGCACCCAGCGATGATTGCGTTACGCACCGGGAAACCTAAGTCAGGGTCAACTATCGGCTTTTATCAGCCAAATGCTGAACTGATTTGGCTTTCAGTTAATTCACAGCCCTTATTTCGATCTCCAGAAACTACCCCCTACGCTGTGGTGACGACTTTTACTGATCTGACTGAACAAAAACTCAGACAGCAGAAGTCAGAGTTTACTGCTTTATCCTCAAACCAGCAATTAAGCTTGCAGAGGCTTAATGAGCGATTTTTTCTGGCAGCGGCAGCAGTAAACTGTCTGATTTATGATTGGGATTTAGAGCGCAATACAGTCGAAAGAATTTGTGGGTTAACTGAAATTTTGGGTTATCAACCCGAAGAAGCAGAACCAACGGTACAATGGTGGCGATCGCTGCTGCATCCAGAAGATGAGCAAAAAATTAATGAACGAGATTTTTGGGAACATATCGCCCAAAGCGATCGCTATTGCACTGAGTACCGCATACGCCATCGAGATGGACATTACTTGTGGGTGCAGGATCGACAGATCGTAGTCAAAGATAGTTCGGGCAAACCCACCAGAATTGTTGGTAGTACGGCTGATATTAGCGATCGCAAACGAGCAGAAACAGCCTTAAACTCCAATCTGGCAATTCTCAACGCCGTTAATCAAGCGACTACCACTTTAATCTTTGCTAAAGATCGCCAGGGGCGTGTATTGATGGCAAATCCAGCCACAATCCGTGTCATTGGTAAACCCGAAGCGGAAATTCTGGGTCACACAGATCTAGATTATTTCAGCGATCGCCTGGAGGCAGAACGCATTCGGGAAAATGATCGCCAGGTTATGGAAACCGAACAAGTAGAGGTTTTTGAAGAAACAATCGAATTTCCCGATGGAAAACGCACCTATCTTTCAACGAAATCTCCTTATCGAGATCCCCAGGGTAATGTGATCGGCTTGATTGGGATCGCAACTGATATCACCGAACGTAAACAAGCTCAAATTAACCTACAAGAAAGTGAAGAACGCCTACGCCTGGCAATCACAGGAGGTCAATTAGGCATGTGGTTCTGGGATTTACCCACCAATAAGCTGGTTTGGACAGACAAGTGTAAAGCGCTCTTTGGTATCGCTGCCGATACTCAGATGAACTACACGCTTTTTCTCAATAGTTTGCATCCAGAAGATCGCGATCGCACTCAAGAGGCGGTAACTCGTGCCATAGAGGAGAAAGTTGACTATGACATTGAATACCGTACTGTTTGGTCAGATGCTAGCGTGCATTGGATCGCCGCCAAAGGTCGCAGCTTCTATGACACCAGTGGCAATGCCATTAAAATGATGGGAACTGCTCAGGATATCACTGCCAGAAAACGGGTAGAAGAAGATCTTAGACGCAGTGAGGAATTCACTCGGCGGATTCTCGAAAGTAGTAGCGACTGCATCAAATTGTTAGATCCCAATGGGCTACTACTGTATATGAATGCAGGGGGCATGTGTTTGATGGAAATAGAGGACTTGGCATCTGTTCTTAATACCAATTGGCTTTGTTGCTGGCAAGGAGATGAACAGGGCGCAGCCCAAGCAGCCCTGGCGACAGCTCTAGCAGGAGAATTAGGTCGATTTCAGGGCTACTGTCCCACTTTTAAACAGACCCCAAAATGGTGGGATGTAGTAATTACCCCAATTCGAGATTCAGCAGATCAAATAGTACAACTTTTAGTTATTTCCAGAGATATTACCGAACAACAAGCCGTACTCCACGAACGAGAAAGGGCGGAATTAAGCTTGCGGGAATCGGAAGAACAGCTACGATTGGGAATGCAAGTCACGGGTTTTGCAATAGCCAAATTCGATTACACCGCGAACACCGTCGAACTTTCCCCAGAAGCTGCCGCTTTATACGGTTTAGGGAAGGATGAATTAATCGTCACCCGTGAGCGCATCCATGCTACATTTCATCCTGAAGAACGAGAATTATTGGCGCTAATGATTCAACAGGTTTTAGACCCCACTGGCAGTGGTTGGTTTGCTTGTGACCACCGCGTTGTTTGGGACAATGGTGAAGTTAAGTGGTTGAGTGTGCGCAAAAAGGTATTCTTTACTCAATCGGGGGAGTTATTAAGACCCTCCCAAGCAATTCTTGTAGCGCTCAATATCACTGAACGCAAACAGTTTGAGTTGGAACGGGAACGCCTCCTTCAGCAAGAACAGATAGCGCGGGAAGCAGCCGAACGAGCTAATCGTGTTAAAGATGAATTTCTCGCTATTCTCTCCCATGAGTTGCGATCGCCTCTTAACCCAATTTTGGGCTGGACGCAAATGATGCAAACTTACCAACTGGACACAGATAAAATCAACCAAGCTGTGACCACGATTGATCGTAACGCCAGATTATTAACCCAGTTAATTGACGATCTTTTGGATATTGCCCGCATTTTGCGGGGTAAGTTGCCACTAAATGTTACGACCCTTAATTTGGAATTGGCGATCAAAGCTGCAATGGAAACGGTGCAAACCGCCGCCGAGGCTAAATCAATTGCCATCAAGACAAATTTCTCTCCCGTGGGGCAGATCAGGGGTGACTTTACTCGACTACAACAGATTATG
>JBJOPG010000278.1:0-5967 GCA_046050865.1 Cyanobacteriota bacterium | reverse complement strand
ATGCTATGTCATTGCACCTTTCGACTTGTTAAAAAACCTGCATCTATTCTACAATCTTTTCAGGCTCGTACAAAGTATCGATCGCAACCAAAGAGTCAGGCTGCTACATAAAGCAATTATCTTGTTATAGCTTTTCAGAAAAATTTTGATATATCCATCTAACTAACAAGCTGGATATACGCTTTGTAGTTTTGAATTAGGTTTCATACAGTTATGGAAAATAGCACTGCACCGAAGATTATTTCTAATAGTATCGGAGATAATTCTCTTGAGATAGCAAATTCTACAAAATCAAAGCAAAACGATAAAACAATAATTAGCATTAGTTTTGAAACCCAGAGTTTAAAGCTGCTGCCATTAGAAATAGATAATTTTCAAGACAATAGTGATCGCATTTGCCAAAATTGGCTTAAAGCTCACAAAACTGAATCTTTATGTCCTAAAAATGTTCAAGGATACACGAAAATTGTAATTTTATTGCAGGATAAATTAAAACAACAATTGAATGCGCTCAGTTACAAAAACAAATGATTTCTGAAACAGTAGGTAATATTGTATCGAATTGCTTGGATATTGAACCAGAGCAAGTTACTCTTACGGCAAATTTAGCGAATGATCTGGGACTAGATTCTTTGTCATGGCAGGAATTACTAATAACCATAGAAGAGACTTTTACTATAATAATCCCTGATGAAATTGCTGAGACTCTAGCAACTGTACAGCACCTTATTGATTATATATTATTAATAGTACAAGAAGAAAATACATTATTTCCTCCGTTATAATTTTAAGTATTTTTTCATAATATTCCAGCTAAAAAAGCAAATTTTATTCGTTACTAATTTTTGTTGGCAAGGTAACTGTAAATTCCGTGTATTCACCTTCAATTGAATCAACTAATATTTTACCCTCATACTTTTCAATCAATTCTTTAGCGAAATGAATTGTCTTCCATAATTAATTGTAGTTCATTAATATCTGCCTGACTGTTTTCTAGGTTTAAGCCGAATTAATCTGAGTTCGGGATGAGCAAAAATCCTGTGACAAAAGCATTGGCAAAATACTATTTGTCGTTATTCCTAATTCACTTAGATGTTCAATATAAAATTGCTAAAAACGCTAAATTAAAGTATTTGGTAGATAAAAAGACTATAATTATCAAAAATGAAAATATTTTCGCTTGCTTAATGTTAAGAAAACTTCTCACAGTTTTTACCGTGACGGGAATTAGTTTATTTGCAGTAAATGTAGTAAATGTAGATATCTACAAAAGATTTAAGCCAAATCAATCTTATGCTGCGGAAAATAACTACTCCTCAAAAGAAAATAATAACGTAAGAAAGACTAAATTTGATCAAACAGAAAATGCTCAAAAAGTTTATCTCTATACCTTAACCAATACTAATGGTTTGGTAGCAAAGATAACCAACTACGGCGCAATTCTGACTGAATTACACTTGCCTGACAATAAAGGTAAGGTAAATGATGTAGTGCTGGGATTTAATAATTTAAAAGACTATTTTGCAGCCAACCGCTACCTATATTTTGGTGCAGTTGTCGGTCGCGTTGCTAACAGGATTAAAGATGCTAAGTTCACTCTCGATGGTCAACAGTATGAGCTAGCGGCAAATGCGGCTCCCCACCACATACACGGTGGGAACAGGGGTTTTGACAAAGTAGTTTGGCAAGCTGAACCGATTAACAGTAAAGAAGGACAGGCACTAAAACTAACTTATCTGAGTCGTGATGGAGAAGAAGGTTATCCAGGGAATTTAGCAGTGGCAGCTATTTATACCCTAACGAACAATAATGAATTAAAGCTGGAAGTAACTGCTACGACTGACAAGCCTACTCCTGTTAATCTGGTGAATCATTCGTACTGGAACTTGGCTGGTCACGATCGTGGGAACATTTTAGGACAGTACTTAACGATTAATGCTGATAAATATACACCTAGCAACGAACAGGGACTACCTACAGGAGAGATTAAATCAGTTAAAGATACACCCTATGACTTTACCCAGCCTCGATTGATTGGCGAGGGAATGAATCGGCTTAGAAACACTCTAAAGCAAAAATATCCAGGAGGCTATGACCTCAATTATGTCTTGAATGGGAAATCAGACGAGGTCAAATTAGCTGCTACTGTGTATGAACCCAAGTCTGGTAGAAAGATGGCGCTATATACTAATCAACCAGGAATGCAGTTTTTTTCTGGCAATATCGGTGAACTTGAAACATTAGGTAAAGGAGGTGTAATTTATCAAAATCATCAAGGTTTGTGCCTAGAAACACAACACTTCCCTGACTCAGTCAATAAGCCAAACTTTCCTTCGGTGATTTTACGTCCAGGGAAAAATTATCATCACATTATGATATTTAAATTTTATACAAGTTAAGTTTGACTGCATACTGAATTCATAGCTTGAAGCTTTTCAGCCTATGGAGCGGGGTGGAAAACTGAGCAAGCTGTACTATATTCCAAAATTATAAATCAAGACTGCTGCTGTTGATTGATTCAAGAAATCGAACTATATTTTTTCATACTCAGATAACACATACGCTTTCTTGTCTTGGTAGTATATTGGTTGACCAAATTCAACTTCTAAAGCTTTTGAGAAACTCTTGAGTTTATCAGAGTTGTTTATATTTATAAATGAGAAATCATGACTAATTATTGAAAAGCTTTTAACTTTTAACTGCTTTTTAAATTCGGACTTAATTACTGACAATAGATTTTCAAATTCTTCTTGTTTAATACTTAGATCAACCCGAGAAATTAAAAATATAGTCGTCAATTTTTGTCTGTCTATATTAGCAAGCTGCTCATTAATATCTGATTTGATGTTTTCAAGGTTATTAGTGTCCCATACAATTAATTCAGCCTCTTTAGGTATCTTTTTAAAATGATACTTAACTGTATTGGCGATATATCCAGGATAAAAGACGACTAAGTCATTTGGCTGCCATTTTGTCTCTACTAATTGAGCAACTTGTTTATAGTATTCTACTGGTCTATAGGCTTCGATTGTTAACCAGTTAGCAGTAAATATAAGACTTAAAAATGTTAATAGTACGAGCGCAGTTATTTTGATTCTTTTCGCTCGAATTGTAGCAATCTGTAAAAATAAGAACCCAGTAAAGGGAATAAAAATTGGTAAAAGATTTCTATACCAAAATATAGGTTGATTAAATATAGAATAAATAATAATTTCTAAGTTGAAAATAATTGCACTTACTAAAAGAACTAAAGCAGGTTTAGATTTACCCAAAATTAAGGCTATTGTCAAAATACCTAGAAAAACAAAAGCAATTAAATGTTCTAGATAAGATGAAAAATATAAAGACAAGAAGCCAAATAAATACTGAAAAGTGGAAGAAAATAGATACAAAGAAAAAGTTGGCATCCACCAAACGTCTGTCTTTTGAGATAAGTTATTAAGGAAGAAAAAATTGAAATAAATAAAAATTAAAAAAGGTATGGTGAATGTAAAAATAATTTTATTCCAGTAAATTTTTTGTTGCTCTAAAATAGACAAACTAATTATAAAAAAAACAATAGGAAGAAACAGCATAATCCCAATTAAATGGGTGGAAACAGCTACTACTAAACCCAATGTCAAACCAATATATCCTAGAGGTTTTTCTGGCTTATTGATTACAGAAGAGGCAAAGAAAAAAGTAATTGCTGTAGCCAAAACAAGTAATGAGTAACCTCTAATTTCTTGAGAAAATCTTAGCATTATCGGTGTGATTGCTAAGTAAATTCCTGCTAGAAGACCAGCCATGGTAGAGTATTGTTTAATCCATCTCATGATGATAATAACTGTACTTATACCAAAAAATACTGATAGCAATCTTAAAAATTCTTGACTGCTATTAATTTTTGACCATAAGTATAATAGTACATAGTGTAAAGGTGGATGTACATCTTCTCTTAATTCTTTAAGCATTTCCCAAAGACTTTTGTTGGAAATTATGCCAATTGTATAATCTTCATCAATCCATATTCCCTTATCTAGACCTATCAAACGAAGACTAACCGCTAGCAGCAAGATTCCTACTACAGCGTATGGGTAAATCTTATTTATACTTAACCAATTGGCATGACTATGAATAATTTTGGACATATGGCAATCAGGAATTAGATGTCAGCTAAATTATAAGATGAAGTTAATAGTTTTTAGCGATCGCGTATCCACTTAATTTATGTCTTCCCAGAACTTCTTATTCGCTTTACCTTTCCTCAATTCGGTTATCCATCTCACGTTACTGGTGATACATCGTCAGTTAGTGAGGCGATCGCCCAAGTGATGACTCGGAAATTAGTTACTTTAAAGCGATCGCCGAATCAAATAAAAAAGCAAATTTTATTCGTTACTAATTTCAGTGTGCAAGGTAACTGTAAATTCTGTGTATTCTCTTTCAATTGAATCAACTAATATTTTCCCATTATGTTTTTCAATTAATTCTTTAGCAAAATGAAGACCTAGTCCTAATCCTTCAGGGGAAGTTTTAGTTGTCCAGAATATTTGAAAAATTTTGTCTAGATTTTCCGCTGGGATTCCTGTACCATTATCTTTAATCTTTATTTCAATAGAATCTGTTTTATTTTGAGTAGATATTGATAGCTTTGGCTGATAGCTTTGCGTATCTATCTTTTTTTGATAAAGATAATAAATTGCATTAGAAATTATATTATCTAATGCTCTTTCAATTTCAGAGGTTACACAGCTTATTTTTGGAATATTCTGATCATAATTACGTTCAACTATAATTTCAAAATTATTATATTTAAGTTTAGAGATTTGGATAGCATCTGATAAAAGGGTATCAAGCAACTTATTAAGCTCGATATCAGTGTCAAGTACAGCATCTCTATTATTGCTGTCAGTACCTCGATTATAAATTTCATTAATTATAAAAGTCACCTTTTGATTAATGGACTTTATTCGCGAGAGTTTATTGTTTAGGTTTAAGATTATCTCTTGAGGCGATCGCACTCTATCATCGGCAATTTCTTCAAAAAGAAATGAATTATCTTCCATGATTAATTGCAGTTCATTAATATCTGTCTGACTATTTTCCAGGTTTAAGCCAATTATATTAGTTTTGTTTTTAATTTCATGAGCTACATATTGAGCTAACTTTTGATAAAGAGCCAATTTTTCTTGAGATAGTATTTGTTTTTGGGCTTCTTTTAAGGCTTGAGTTCTCTCTTGAACTTTTTGTTCTAAGACAATATTTGTCTGTTTGAGTTGATCGAATCTAATAAAAACATATATACAGATTTCACTACTAAGAGTCAGAACTAAAGCAGTAGCAGCGGGAGTCCACCATCCTAATAGTAAAAATAAATAACCAATAATTAAAATTAAAGCTGAATTTAAAATTGAATAAACAATATGTATTGGTACTTCTTTATGCTGAAAAAGATCTTTTTTAAGATATAGCTGCCATGAGCTAAAGGAAGTCATTAATAATATCAGAAATAGTCCACTATATTGTAAGTAAAGAGGAAGAAATTTAATGATAGTTCGATTGGCTAAAGCTGCGTTAATGATTTGACTGGTTAAGCTGGCATGGATTTCTACTCCATAAGTAAAATCATAATTCTCTAAATTGTGATAACTATAGGGTGTAGTATAAATATCTTCAACTGTTTCTGCTGTTGTGCCAATAAAAACTATTTTGTCTTGGAAGAAACTAGTTTTAATTCGATCTTCTAAAACTTCCGAAACGCTAACCTGTGAAAACTTTTCTTGAGTATCAACATAATTAATTATAGTTTGATAGTTATCTATAGACCGATCTGAATAAAATAGTCGATTCGATCGCAGCATGGGAAAAACAGCATTTTTAAGCTGAAGCCAAGACTCTTTGCCATAACCAGCAGGATGAATATTTTCTGGTTCTAAATATTTTAGGGCGATCGCCAGTCCAAAACTAGGTAAAATTTCATTAGTA
>JBJOPG010000277.1:0-5507 GCA_046050865.1 Cyanobacteriota bacterium | reverse complement strand
GCTTATTTCTGAAGTGATAACGACCTCTTTGCGATCTAGCCTCGGTTTGACTATATTTTAATTCTCTGGCGACCTCTCCAACCAGCGGAATGTGGGCTTCACCAAGCTGATCGCGCAATTCTTGTGAGATTTGTAGGGATTGCTCATGGGCAGCGATGGGAGAAGGCGATCGCCCTTGAATACGATAAACTTGACCTAAATTGTCAAGGGTGGCGCTAAGGCCGTAACGGTTTTCAGATTTTTCGGCACAGACTTTGGCAATTTCGTGAGTGGTGACCCAATCTTCCCAATGGTCGCACCGCATATAGAAACAAACTAAGTTTGCTGCCAATAGAACAGTGTCTTCTAACTGCCCTAGGCGCTCCAACTGCTCTATTACCGACACCCAATTACCTCGCTCGGCTTTAAAATAGTTCAGTACTTTTTGAGACAATGCTTGCTCTAATTCTGCCACCGAATCCCCAGTTTCTGATGCAATTTCCTGTGCTCTTTGCCGACAACGTACTGGGTCTAGCAGGTTCCGCCAAGAGGCTGCTCTTTCGCAATACCAATTCAACGCCTGTCTCAGAACGGTTTCTCGCTCTGTGGGTTCTAATTTTTCCCGCGCAAACAGACGCATTAAATCGTGAAATTGATAGCGTCCATCTCGCCATTCCAACACCTGTGCCTCGATCAAACGATTTAGTTGTATTTCTGTCTCCAATTCCTGCGCTTCTGTTACTGTTGCTGCCAGTGCTAACCCAAAATCTTGCCCTGGCAACCCACCCATGTAGCGAAACAACTGCTGCAATTCTACCTGCAAGGCATGATAGCTCAGATTGAAACTTGCCCATACCCCTCCTTGCCCTGGATGTGCGTTCTCTACTCGTTCATTCTTCAATTTTGCCAGGCGAGTCTCCTCATCGGCTAATCCATCACGGTAAGCTACTAACGTTTTCTTCTCCCATAACGACATATTCAGTGTCGCTCCCGCAATCCGAATTGCCAGTGGTAATCTTCCGCACAATTTTACAATTTGTCGAGTCGTCTCCAAATCATCTAGCACCCGTGTTGGACTCACCCGCCTCATAATCTCGTGAAGCAGAGCTTCTGACTCCCCCAATTCCGATCCCGATCCTACCTCCATCGGCTTCAAATCTAGCCATTCTCCATCTAACTCCAACCGCTCTCGACTGGTCACTACGACTGCACTCGTACCCCCTGGTGGACGCAATGGAGTCACCTGAGTCTCATCCAACGCATTATCTAACAACACCACAACTCGCTTTTGTGCCATCAAAGCACGATACTGAGTTTCCCGCCCTCGCTGTTCCAAAGAAATCTCCTTTTCCTCCAAGCCAAAACCATCCCGTAACACCTCCAACAAGGCTTGAGTAGGCGACATCGGTTCTCGATCTGTTCCGCGCAAATTGAGGTACACTTGCCCATCAGGAAACAAATTCTTCAATCGATGCAACACCCGTACTGCCAACCGCGACTTACCAACTCCTGCCATTCCAGAAATATTAATAATAATAGGAGCAGTTCGCCCTGGCGTATTTACCTTCTCCAGCCAAGCGCTCAGTGTTGCTTGCTGTGCTTCCCGTTCCACAAAATCCGAAATATCTGATGGTAAGCTTGCCAGTGCCTCGATGCGATCGCGTGGCAGAATATTGACTGTGTTTTCGTTGCCGATCGCCCCAATCATCGAGTTATAAAAATTGAGGTTGCGCTCAGAAGGGATATTTAGAGAATCGCGATTGTCAGCCATGACATTTTACTCATGAAGTTTGGAGCGAATATTCATCTATTCATCGTTACAGTTGCGTGATCGCCGATCACTCCCACCTGACTATCCTTCACATGCACATTGAACTTGCCACCTTCCGCTAAAGAGTTTTTTGTTTCTGCCAAGATCTCTTCGATCTCCGCTGCCAGTGTTGCATTTTCTGGAGTTTCCAAGATTTTCTTTAGCTGCTGTTCTAAGGCTGCCACTGCATCGGTATCATCAGCATCTTTTGCCACATCCTCTGCTGCCTCCTGCGCTGCTGCCTTTGCCTGCACTTGGGGATGCAGTTTTGCCCAAATCTTTTTCGCCTGGGGCAATAACTCTGCTGCTCCCTGTTCACCAAGCTTTTCCGCCCCTTTTTCTACCACCTTCTGCCCCAACCCTGTCAAAAACGGTAGACAGGGAGCTAAAAATTTGACTAACAGCGCAATATCCATAAGAGTTTTGCCTCAACCAACATCTTATTCAAGCTAATTTAGACGAGAAACCATTAAGAAGTTAAAATTTTATGAGCAGTTTACATTGCAACATATTTTATCGATCACACTCATCTAAATTATGTCCACACTCATAATAGAAGGTGGCATAATTATTTATTATACGGAAAGTTTCTGGATATCCACATAATCACCACATATTGAGTATGTTTGGGTTTATCCTGCTTCAGTCCCAGCTTCTCATTTCTGATAATCTTCCGAGCTAACATCGGATTTCTACCAGCTAACGGTTGGAGTTCAGCTAGTTTAGACTTACTAATCTCTAGCCCTGGCGTTGTGCCTCAGCTTCCATCTCTTCTTGAATACAGCGATCGCTCGGCAGTTCTAATTCAATCTCCAACATCTCTAGAAAGATATCTCTGCCAGGATTAGCCACGGCAAAACACACTAATCTCGCGCCAGCGCTCATCATGTCCTCAATCCAATAACAAATCGAGGTAGTAAGTCTTTTAGCTTCAGGAAACATCAGTAAAGTATCTTCGCCAGAGTTAGCTGTAATCTCTTCTTTGAGAGCATCGACAGTTAAATCCTTCTCCCCTGTCGGGTCATAATTCTTGTTCTATTGCGTTTTTGTCGTCGGGATATCTAACTGCATGGCGATCGCCTAAAATCTTTGTTTTAAAAGGTCGGAATAATCCCAAATATTGTTTACTCCATTTTGCGATTGTGTTGATAACAAGGTTCACTTAAAGTTAAGAAAAATCAAAATTGGAATAACGTTATTCTAAATACGACGTAAATTAGAATAACGTTATTCTAAATATTTTTTCTAAATGCCCAACCCTCTAGTTTTGACAAATCTTTCTAAGGCAGGAGGAGTCGGTAAAACCACAATTGCTGTCAATTTAGCTTATGAATGGAGTCTGCGCGGTTTATCTGTTGGAATAATTGATCTAGATAGCAATCACACCTTAGACGAGTTTGTAGGCATTGAGCCTGAACCTGAGCCATCAAAAACCTCAGTTGTTTTGTTTGATAAGGATTTTGATGGTAAATACAATTTTATCAACGCCTTGGAACGAAAAAATCTGTTTGTATTTCAGGGGCATGATTTATTAGACGATGTTAATAAGAACATAGTTTCTCGTAAAAAAAGAGAGTATATCTTAAAAAGAGTTTTAGCAAAATATCCTCCCAAGCTGGATTTGATCATCTTTGATTGTGCTGGAGGTTTCGATATATTTGCTGAGAATGCTTTGGCTGCCAGCACTAATATTTTGATTCCAGTTCATATTGGAGTTAAGGCTTTGTCTGTAGCGTCATTAATCAGCCATATTTATTCATTAATAGAGGATTTAGAGATAGAACCTAGTCCAGAAATCTTAGGCTTGATCCCAAATCACTTTAATCAAACTTCGGCTAACCATGTGGGGGTCTTGGAAGCTGTCTCGGTGGAAGCCGAAGAGTTGGAGTTGAAAGTATACTCCCCGATTAAAACTTGGCAATATCTAAATAACTCTGCATTGTATGGTAAAGCATTAAAACAGTTGCGATCTAACGATCCTATGGCTAGAATCTTCGCAGAAATAGTAGACGATTTGTTAATCAATCAATAGGTGTTAAAAGTGGTTAGTCAATCAACCAAGGTCAAAGACAAATTTCGTGACAGATTTAGTACAACTAAGTCTGTTCAGCAAGAAACAACGAAAGTCAAAGAACTTAAAGAAAAAATCAAAGAACTAGAAAATTCGTCTTTAGTAGCTGAAACTTCTACAGGTAAGTTTTTGATTTCGTTAGATAGAATTGAGCCTAGTAAGCAATGTCGTCAAACTTTTACAGAAAGTGTAATCCAAAAAAGAATGCAGTCACTTTCTAGAGAAGGACAACTAGATCCTTTAGTATTGGTTCCTGTGTCTGAAACAGAAGCTTTGTCGGATAGAAAATATCAACGTACGCGTGGAATAAGCTCGGGAAACCCGAGCATTTCCGCGTATCAAATAGAAGATGGAGAGGTGACTTTTCGAGCTGCTAAAAGGTTGGTTGAACAGGGTGATACGCAATGGGAACATTTAGAAGCTGTTTTATCTAATATTGAAGATCTAGATACTATCCACTTCCGCACTTTATTACACCATCTCCATAGTGAAGGATTGAATCCTTTAGATAGAGCAGAATCCATTTTTGCTGAAATCAATCTTCAATTACAGATTGAAACTGAGATTGCAGTCAAATTGCTCAGAAATATTGTTTATAGATCGAGCCGCGATATCGCTCTGGCAGAGGCTATAGCTAATTATGATCTGGAAGAAAGGCATCAAGAGTACTTGAGACAACAGTTAGAGGCAGAGCAAATAAAATTAATAACTTTATTTAATAGACTTCAAGTTGAATTAGGGTCTTTTGTCAAAAATGACTTGGCAATGTTGGCATTGACGAAAAATTTGAAAACTGCAATTAGAAAAAGAGAATTACCATGCCATCAGGCAAAAATAATTAATACTCTTAGCTCAAAAACCCTAGCTATTAATGAAGAGGAAGCAGAACAAATTAGAAATGAAGTATTAGAGCATGTGCTTCTTAACCAGCTTAGTGTCGGTAAGACTCGTAAGTACGTAAGTGAAATAATTGAAGCAAATGGCAAAAAAAAATCTATCTCTAATAATCAAGTCAAGCAAAACTATCAGCAAATAAAGATTGGGTTGCAGAAATTACCAATACCTCAGTTAAACAAAGCTCAACTTACTGCTCTAAAATCTGTCATGCTCAAACAACTTTCGGCGATCGATCAAGAATTAATGGATGATTGAATTTTGAAATGTATTCTTACTTCTTTTCTGGAGGCATAGGCAATAATTCTTCTGCATGAGCCAGTCTTAACTGCAATTGCTCCGTTGTCCAATCCTGCTTCTCCTTGTTATTTAATTGACTGAGATCGATATATTTTTGCTGTTGTTTCTCTTTGAGTGCTGCCATTCTTTGGGCTAAGGCAGGGCGAACTTTCTCTTGCCAAATTACCGTTTGGGCATTAAGTTCTCGCTTGATATCCTCTTCGGGAATACCAATTCTACCCATCAATGGTCTTCTAGTATCGTTTTTATCTCCATAGCCAGGGTTGGCAATAATGGCTTTACCTTGGGGGAATCTTTCAATCTGGTCTACGCTAATCAAGGGAACTTGGTGAATTTGTTTACTGACTGAAGTTGAACCCGCGTTCCGCTGTTTGGAGAGCGGAATAAATAATTAGGAATGTGGTGTGGGGAGAAGATAGTAGCGGCGACAAGCGTCACTAAAGAATCGCAAAA
>JBJOPG010000276.1:0-9172 GCA_046050865.1 Cyanobacteriota bacterium | reverse complement strand
TACTTGTCGATAAAGTCTAAATTCAGAAATAAATATAAACACAAAAATGAGCAATACGATACCAACTAGCGGACAACTAGAACGAACTTTATCACAACGCATCCAAGCTTTTTATCGTGATAATCTTGGACATCAGCCCTCTAAAGTAATGTGCCAACTTTTTGACCATAAACTGGCAATTATTATGGAAAATTCGATTACAATTGCTGAGGAGCTTCTGATAACTAAAGGAAATGAGACCTTAGCAGAACAAGTGCGTTCGAGTTTGGATGAAGCTATTAAGCCTCAATTAAAGGCTTTAATAGAAAGGATACTCAAGGTTGAGGTTATCGATTTGTTAAGTGATGCCACTTTAGAAACCGGTCGTACAGGAATTATTGTCGTATTGAACAATTTTCCTCAAGTCAGGAATAAACAAGCGATCTCTAAAGTCAAGAATAAATCCCAGTCCTAATTTTAACTTTTTCTAATTTGCTGTTCTACCAATGAAAAGATCGCTTGTCATCAAAAAACTAGAAAGCTTTCTTTCAAACAGCGATCGCCATTTTTGAGCTGAAAACTAAATCTTCCTTAGATAATTGCTAACTACACTGGCTAAATCATTGAGTAGATATGGTTTGCCAAGATAAGCATCACAACCAGCGCGAAAAATTTGTTCTCGATCTTCTTCTCTAACTAATTCTGTAACGGCAATAATCGGAATTTGCTTAGTCAACTCATTTCGTTTTAGTTTAGCAACTACTTCCAAACCATTAATATCTGGTAAAACAATTTCTAATAAGATCAAATCCGGCAAGCATTTTCTAGCTAAAGATAAAGCTTCACTACCATGACTTGCTGTAATTA
Organism: Cyanobacteriota bacterium; assembly: GCA_046050865.1. Classification (GTDB taxonomy): domain Bacteria; phylum Cyanobacteriota; class Cyanobacteriia; order Cyanobacteriales; family Xenococcaceae; genus Waterburya. Next base: position 8,326 of record JBJOPG010000276.1, on the reverse strand, counting down.
ATTGATAAGTCAATAATTCCAAAAAACAAGTTATGAGCATCAGGTTATCCTCATCCCCATCTATCGCAAGGATGAGGCTTTTTTTCTCGATAATAGTTTGAATAGAATTAGCCAGCATGTTTAAGTTCATCGCTTTGTCCACAATTAAAAGTTGGATGAAGCATTCCTCAAGTGGGCTAGGTGCACCTGATAGGGGATTGGCTCGTGATATCTCTGTCCAGTTAACAGTCTTTGCTCATTTTAGGAGGAAAGGGAGCTTAAGCAGACCAGAGGTTAAATATTCACCTTATGATAAAACAAAATATTAAAACAAAATATTTTATTTTTTCTTAATGGGGATGAATTAGTAGTTATCTATTCTTTGGTGAAACTATCTCCAGGTAACAGCAAGCAAGTTCATTTGATATTTTAAAGTCTCTATCTTTAGCTCCAGCAAAAATAACTTTATTGTACTGAAACTATATCTTTTAGTTGTTGTTACAAGATGTTGACAATTTTAAAATTGAAATAAATTAAAAATATCAATAAACCAAAAGGTTAGTATAGATAATAATGAATGATTGTCCTTGCTGTTCCTATACACTTCTCCAACATATGCATCACAATAGAATCTATTGGTATTGTTTGCATTGTCACCAAGAAATGCCCAATTTCACTTTAATTTGTACAAGATACAATCATTTTTTGCGCAACAAAAAGTCAACTTTTGGATTTAAAAAGAATTAAATTCAAACAGTCGATTAATACTTTGTAAAAATTGCTTGTAATTATTTAGCAGGAGCAAAATTAATGATCAAGAAAGCATGTCTTATTTTTAATCCCGTAGCTGGTCAAGGTGATCCCGATCAAGATTTAGAAATAATTAAAACTATCTTATCGTCGGAGTTCAATTTAGATATTCAGTTCACATCAGCAGAAATTGATGCGGGAGAATTGGCTCAAGCGGCAGTCAAAAGTGGTGTAGAAGTACTTTTGGCTGCTGGAGGTGATGGTACTCTTTCAGCCGTTGCCGAAGCCGCCGTCGAAACAAATATTCCGGTAGGTGCCATTCCTAGAGGGACTGCCAATGCTTTTGCTGCCGCTTTAGGTCTTCCCTCTACTGTGGAAGAAGCTTGTCAGATGATTAAACAGGGAAATATACGCAAAATTGATGCGGGAAAGTGTAATGGGAAATCGATGGTCTTACTGTCTGAAATAGGTTTTGGAGCTGAAGCGATCGACAACGCATCTCGCGAATCGAAAAATCGTTGGGGAATGTTAGCTTATGTTTTATCAGGAATTCAGCAACTACGGGAGCTTAAAACCTTTGCCGCTGAGATCGAAATAGAGGATAGAATCATTCACCTACCTGAAGTTAATTCGGTTACTGTGGCTAACGTGGCGCCACCAACTTCGATCTTAGCTCAAGGGCCAGCAGGTATTATTGGAGATGATGGGCTATTAGATGTAACAATTATCACAGTAGAAAAATGGACTGAAGCGATCGCTGCTTCTTATCATCTTCTACAATCAGGACTCAGTGGTAACGCAGCTGATCGTGAGGGAATCGGCTATGTCAGAGCTAAACAAGTAAAAATAACTGCCGAACCACCGCAAAAAGTCGTCTTGGATGGAGAAATTATCGGTACAACACCGATCACCGTTGAATGTATTCCTGATGGGTTAACAATTTTCGTTCCCAAGCAAGAGATGGCAGATCCTGTGGAAAAACTGGAAGGATTGCCTGGAGTAGAGATAGAGTCTAAATAAACTAGCCCTAGAGCAAACAGTAATATCCTAGTGAATAACCAAGCGATCGCCAAATTTCTCGTCATAGTTAGCATCTTGAGTTCTCAGGAGTTTGTCCCAGAACGTAAAATATAGCCCATAATGCATCGAGTACTTAAGATGATGAATTGAATGGTGGGCAGGGCCAATAAACCACCTGCCAAGCCAATGATGGGGAAATGATAGAGGCAGGCGATCAAGTCCTAAATGATTTAAGACTGCCCATACCGTCATGGTGGTAAGTACCGCAATCAAGGTAATAAAATGTAGAGGAATAACCAAGACGATACCAACCAGGAAAAGCGACTGAATAATCGCCTCGGAAGGGTCGAAAGCAAACGATGTCCATGGGGTAGGATAGTGTGAGCGGTGATGCCCATGATGCAACCAACGAAATAGCAATGGGTGGTGAAACAATCGATGCATGAAATAAAAGTAAGCATCCTGGAGAACTAAAACACCAGCATAACTAACCCCTAAATACCACAATCCATACTGTTGGGGGTGACTATATAAGTTGGTAATACCCCAACTATACGCTGACATGATGAAGGCTGCTGCCAAGGCAAATACTCCCCCAGAGATAACAGAAAGCCGAATATCATGCTGAATTGAGTGCCAGGAGGGAGCAAGACGCTGCCCATGGCGATCATTAATCAAAGATTTGTTCAAAGGGACGTAGAAGAGCAAATACATCCCCCCTGCTACTAGGAAGTAGCGCAACAAAATAATTCCCAAAAAAACAATGCCGTAAAACACAAATGAGTGATCTATCAATTGAATCTCCTTTCCATTTTTGATTTTCGAGTTCTTTTTGAGTCAACTGAATGATTTTGCTGTAATTCAGTATGAAAATATGAAAAGAAGCAATATTTTTTCCTTGCTTACTTATGCCAGAGAGTTCATAACTCATACTTACGCATGAGAAGGAAAAATCAGTAGTTCTAATCGGAGAGGGGAAAAGAAGTAATTAACTCTTTTCCCCTTAACCCTTAACCATTTCCCCACCCTCTCAGATTGATTAGTGCGTAACATCAGTTAATAACTATAACCACCAAGCTGCATCTGTAACTGCTTTTTTGGCATCTTTAGCTTGTTTTTTTGCCTCTTGTTTAATAGCTTCCAGGCGTTTTTGAGTTTCTTGCTGGATACGTTCAGCTTGATGCAATACGCCATCTCGTGCTTCTTCGATGCGATTAACAATCTGATTGGCTTGCTCTTCGGAAATATCTTCGCGGGAGCTTAAGACAGCAATTAGAGTATCACGATCAAATTCACCTAAGCGATCGCGCAAAGCTTCAAATCCTACTTTGGGATCGTCAAATACTTGGGAAAAATCTTGTTTAATCCCTTCATAGTTAAGTTCAGGACGTTCGAGGGAATTAAGGTAGTCTTGAACTTTACCAAAAATACTGTCAAGCACCGACTGCATCTTCTGTTGGATTTGCTGAAATTGCTCTTGGATTGAGTCACGTACAGATACAATGCGATCAACGATTTGATTGGCTTCTTCTTCGGAGATGTCTTCTCGTTGAGAGAGTACCGCCACCAAAGTTTCGCGATCAAACTGAGAAACTCGTTCTAGCAAAGTACCCATTCCTGCACGGGGATCTTGTAGTAAGATTTGCAGATCGCGCTTGATTCCTTCGGGATTGAGTTCTTCTTTGTCAGTATTGCGCAGATAGTTTTCCAGATTAGCTTCAAAGTCCAAGACCTTTTTGGTGGCTCGTTTTGCCAAGCGTTGTGGCGCACGAACGATATTTTGAATTGCCTCTTCTACTTGGTCGATAGTTTGATTAACTTGTTCTTCGCTCAAGTCTTCTCGCTGAGATAGCAATTTCACCAAAGTTTCCCGATCCACTTGGGACAAGCGATCGCGCAAGGCTAAAGCACCTTCTTTAGGATTATCCAGCAATTTAGTTAAATCTTGCTGAATTCCTTCAGGATTAAGCTCTTCTAAGTTAGTATTGCGCAGATATTCGGTAATCGATTCGATGGTTGCTTGGGAACGTTGTTTAGCTTCCTCAGTCACCTGCTGCGGTGCTTGCAAAATACTATCTCGTACAGATTCAGCCCGATCAATAATCTGATTAACTTGTTCTTCGCTCAAATCTTGACGCTGGGATAATAACTGGACTAAAGTATCGCGATCAAACTGTGATACTCGCGTCTGTAAAGCTTTAAATCCTGCTTGTGGATCTTCTAGCAGCGTCTGTAATTCCCGTTCAATCGCGTCGGGATTAAGTTCTTCTCTTTGGGTATTCCGCAGATAGTCTTCTACTTTTTGTCTTACTTCTTGAGCCTTTGCCTGAGCTTGTTCTTGCAATTCTCTGGCTCGATTTAAAACGCGATCGCGGCTATGCTCAAGTTGACCGACGATATTATTAGCTTCTTCCTCATTAATGTCGTCTCTTTGTTTGAGTAATTGCACCAGAGTATCGCGATCAAATTGAGAGAAGCGTTTTTGTAGCTCTTCCAATCCTGCATTTGGATCTTCGAGTAGAGTAGCGAAATCCTGTCCAATCGCTTCAGAATTAAGTTCTTCTTTCCCAGTCGAACGCAGATAATTTTCAATTCTGCCACGCAGATCTTGAGATGTTTCTTCGCTGTCGGCATTTTGCACAGTTTCTAAGACTTCTGTGCGTATCTGTTCCATCTCTTTAGCAATCTGACCAATTCTTTGGGGACTAAGATCACCGCGTCGTTTCAGTAAATAAACAAAGTACTCTTTATTGAGTTCTGACAATTGTTGACTAACTCTGCCAGAATTGGCATTAGGATCGTAGACAACTTCTTTAAATTCACTGATCAGATTGCGACGGCTAAATTGCCAAGGCAAGGAATTGAGGATGTAATCTTCGATGTCAGCTTGAATCGTCTTAGAAGATGAAGTAGGAGCTATTTCTGTGACTTTTTCGCCTGCTTTATCTCTCAACTCTTTTAGCTTATGAGTAATCTGCTCGACATCTACTTGTTGAGCTTTACCTTTAAGCTGTTGCAATTGGCTAGTGATTTTGTCAATATCCACATCAGAGAGGTTAACTCTCTCCATGACGGCTGGTATAGCCCTGCCAACACCTATTTGAACAGCTTGTCGTAATACACCATTACTTTTGCCATTGCTAGAAGTTCCTCCTGCAACTAATTCTTGAATTCGTTCGTTGAGTTTTTCTGTATTCAGCTCTTCTGGGTTGGTTTCCTTGATTAAAGTGATAATTTTTTCAGTAGGATTTTGGCGATTGAGAACTTGTTGCCAAACACCTTCTAGTTGCTCACCAACACGATCAAGATCTTTTTTAGACAAGTTGGTACGACTGCCAATAAAATCTATCAAAGTCTCACGGTTGATACTTTTGAGCAAATCGTTATTATCACTCAAGGACTCTAAATCCACATCTCTTAGTAACTTTTCAAATTGAGAGCGAATTTCGGGAAGATTTAATGAAGGTAACTGTAGAGAACTTAAAGAAGTGGCTAAAGTCTTATTCAGGTTTTCAGGAGTTAAACCAGAAGTTAATTCTTGACGCACGGCGGAGGTAATCTCTTCAGCAGTAGATACGGCTTGCTTTCTAGCGACATTAGCACCGATAGCCGTAGTTGCTGTACCCATCAGTCCTTGTAAGCCAGAGGTTGCAGTACTAACTAAAGAACCAATTAAGGAACCCACTGCCGATGAACCCAGCCACATGACCAGCGAAAAATAGGCAGCCCAGATCACTATCCCAATAATTACGCCTAGTAGAGGGCTTTCAATCAAACTCAGTTTGACTGCTAAATAGCAAGCAGCGAATAAGGCAATACTACCTGTAATTGATGCCCAAAGCCCAACTTTTGCTTCGGTTTTGCGAACTTTTCCACCTAAAGTATCATCATCATCATCATCATCGCCGTCTATGAGCAAAGGAACTCCAACAGCAACCGTAAAATTAGTTAACAATAATTGAAAGGCAACTGCCATAACTACACCAGCCAGTAATGCCACCAAAAATTTTGGGTCTGAAAAGAGAACAGAAGAAGATCCTGGCATCAATTCTGGTTCAACTATTGAATATTGTGCTATTTCTAATGGAAATCTACATAGTTTTAAAGCAATTTCATGGGCAAATAAATCAATCATATGTTTTCCTCATTTTATTATTTTAATTGTTTTATTTAGTGATTGTTTGCCTGAAGAATGTCTTAATTACTAGATTAAACTTTTTTCTGTATCTTGCAGTACCCACTAAGGTTATAAAGTGGCGGAAAAGCTGCTATACCCTAAGACATAATTTCATCGTTAAAAATAGCTCTTTAGCATGAAGATACTTGTGGATTAATGCTTTTATGATGTTAAATATTGATTTGTTAATTTTGGATAGATAAAAAGTTGAACCATGACTATTGATAATCTAGCGACTATACAAAAATACCTAAAAGGTATGGACTATCCAGCCAATAAAGAAGATTTAATTAAATATGTTCAAGAGCAAGGTGCTGAAGATGATGTTCTAGAAATTTTGGAACAGTTATCTGATGAAGAAGAGTTTAATTCTTTAACAGAAGTAAGCAATGCGGCTGATGAAATTGAATAATCATAGTTTACATTTCCTGTAAATTAGCTTTGTTTAAATTTGTTAGGTTGTCAGGAATAAAGCCAGGTAAAGCGAAATGTAGACCCTTCTCCCAGCTTCGACTTTAAGCTAATTTCACCACCTTCGGTTTCGATGATTTTCTTAACGATCGCCAAACCAATCCCCGTACTTTCTGTTTGATCTCGTGATTGTAGGGTTTGAAAAATAGTAAAAACTTTGTCCTGGTGTTCGGGGGCAATACCTAAACCATCATCAGCTACAGCAAACTCATAAAAATTTTCTTGCTCTTGAGCGGAAATCCTAATCTGTCCATCAGGGCGATCGTGATACTTAATGGCATTGCTAATTAAATTGGAAAATACTTGAGACAAAAGTAATTTTTTGGTCTGTAGCGTCGGCATTCCTGGTTCAATTTCAATTTTCAATGTGGCAGGAGGCGCCAGCGAATCAATTATCTCTGCAAGTAATAAATTAAGATCTACGGTTTCTATGGTCACTTTGGTTCGACCGGCACGATAATATTCCAGTAGTCCGTTTATTAAAGCTTCTAGACGATATACTCGTTTTCTTAAAAGGGTCATTTGGCGTTGGTTTTCCTCTGGCAATTGACCTGCAAGGTCTTCTTCAATCCATTCAGAAAGATTAGCGATCGCCCGCAGCGGCGCTTTAAGATCGTGGGATGTTACATAGGCAAACTGTTCTAATTCTTGGTTTTTTTCCGCTAGTTCTTCGTTGGTTCTAGCTAAAATCTTGCTCAACCGAGTCAATTCATTTGCCCGAACTTGTAAATTTTCTTCTGCTCGTTGACGTTCGGTAACATCTCGAATGATAGCGATTAAGTGGTTATTAAACTGCATCTTACTTAGGGAAATTTCGATGGGAAAAGGTTGCCCTACCTTACGATTTCCCTTGGTCTGCCAGGGGCGATCAAGCTCGATGTTACAATAATTTTGAGAATTAGTTTGAAAACTAGTTTGAACATTAGCTTTTTCCTGATGTTCATCCTGCAAACATTCTGTCAGTAGCATGGTCAGATTTTTGCCGATCACTTCATCAGGTTCATAACCAAACATTTTGGCTGCCGCTTGGTTAAAAGTTTCAATTTTGCCTTGCTGGTTAAGGGTAATAATCCCATCGACGACATTGGTGACGATCGCTTTAATCAGGGTTTTACTTGCTGATAAATTTTGCTCCAGATTCTTAAACAAGCACATTGATACGGCATAGGCGATCGCGCTCACCAACGCTGCTAACCATTGAATTGTTGAGGTAATTCTCTTAGATTGCTTGAGACTTTGCTGTTGCAGATTGAGTAAGTTATTTTGGTCTGTTTGCAACTGCGCAATGATCATTCGAGTTCGATCCATCAATTCTCTACTTTGACGCAGGGAACTATTCAACTGAAAGGATTGAAGTTGTTCTATCGTCAGGATTTTTCTGCTCTCCAAAAGCTTCATTACCTGCCAACTTAGTCGTTTGATTTCTGCTAATTCTTGCTGCTGTTGTATGGACGTGTCCCCCGAATGAATTCGGGAGGGGCTTGTATCGTCCTGTGGTTTAGTAGTTAATTGCTCAAGATTGCTTAATACAGTCGGGAGGGTATTTCGTGCTGTTTGATAAGGTTCGAGAAAACGCTGATTATTACTAAAATTATCATCTTGATCGCCTTTTTGGTAAGGACGTGTCCCCCGAATGAATTCGGGAGGGGCTGTGACTCGAATCGCATTCGAGTCCTTGAAAGCCCCGTGGGCTTGTATCGTCCTGTTGGTATAGAGGGATGCTATGCGGCTGATGTTATAACCCCTAACCCCTGTTTCAGCGTTGAGCAATGCGATCAACAACTTATTGCTCTGGGTGATTATTTTTTCGGTATGGTTAATTTGTTGATTTAAATCTGTTTCTCGCTCCCAAGACCAAACCCAAGCACCCAGGGTGACAATCAGACATAAAGCTGGAATGGAAAGAACGATGGCTCCTCGGTAAGTTGC
>JBJOPG010000275.1:0-5557 GCA_046050865.1 Cyanobacteriota bacterium | reverse complement strand
GGGCGAGTAATGATGAACGCTGCCCAAAACAGTGCAGTGCGATTAGTTGTTTTGCGGTAGTAGGCTACGGCAATTACCGCCAACATAGTTCCAAACACTAAAGCTGCCCCAGTATACCCAAGACCCATGGAATCTGATGTCCAATCCCCTAGGGCTGTTCCTAAAGTTTGAGAGAACATAATTGTGACCCAGTAGAAGATCTCGGTTTTTGGTGAATTCACCGTATTAATAGCTACCGAACCCATGGTGCGATGCCAAAGCCAGAGTGAACCCATTAACAAAGTCAGGAGAATGGCGGAACCCCCTGCATATCCAATCCCCAGGGAGCGATCTGCAAAATCTGCTAAGGTGGTGCCTACTGTGGTGGTGGCAACAATTGTTGTCCAGTAAATGACAGGGTGGAACTTCTCCGCCCTAATCTGAATTATTACAGCGATCACAAATATTACCGCAAAAATCCCCGTACTCACAAGATAGCCGAGATTCATAGACATAGAGAAGGCATCACCACCAGTCTCTCCTAGGGTGGTGGCTAAAATCTTGATCATCCAGAAGACTAAAGTTACCTCTGGTACTTTACTCAGAATCTTTTCTTGCTTGGTGCTGATCTCTTGCTTGGTGTTGATCATTTGTTCTTCCTATTTAATTCTGTATTTTGTAGTTATCATCTGATTGCAGAAAGATACGATCTGAAGTAGTTCTTAATCAGATTGAATCTGCTCTTGCTTCAGGCTTGTGCTCAAACATAAGGAAAGAGTGTCAAGAACTTTACAAGATATAAGTTGTTCAATAAAAATCTTGAAATGAGTTGATTTTTAAGCTTGTTATTGATTATTTTTGTTTTTGAAGCTGATTAGATTAAACAATTATGTTAAAACTTTATTGATCAACATTGGCGATCGCTCTCGTGTTTTCTTGGTTGATGGAGCACATCTCTTGATGTTGCGCTGAAATGAGCTGAAAATGACTTGAAAGATAAATTTCTTTTATGCGGATAAATCCATATAATGAGACTTAATGTAACTTAACCTGTTGATCAGCAGTCGCTAGCAATGAACAGCCTATTTTTAGATCGTCTTCATAGCCCCAATCGCCCTGTACTAGTTCTAGATGGTGCAATGGGCACCAACCTTCAAGTGCAAAACTTAACCGCCGAAGATTTTGGTGGAGAGGAATACGAGGGATGTAACGAATATTTAGTCCATACCAAACCTGAAGCAGTCGCTACGGTTCACCGTGGCTTCTTGGAAGCTGGGGCGGATATTATTGAAACTGATACCTTTGGTGGGACATCCATTGTCTTGGCTGAGTATGATTTAGCTGACCAAGCTTACTATCTCAATAAAGCGGCAGCAGAATTAGCCAAGAAGCTAACGACAGAATATTCTACTCCTGAAAAACCGCGATTTGTGGCGGGTTCGATGGGGCCAGGAACTAAGCTTCCTACCCTGGGACATATTGATTATGACACGTTGCTGATTAACTACAAGGAACAGGCAGAAGGATTATACGACGGGGGAGTCGATTTATTCTTAGTTGAAACTTGCATGGATGTGTTGCAGATTAAAGCAGCACTGAATGGGATTGAAGAGGTATTTAAGGAAAAAGGCGATCGCCGTCCGTTGATGGTATCTGTAACCATGGAACAAATGGGGACGATGCTTTCTGGTTCAACCATGGAATCAGCTTTGGCAATTTTAGAACCTTTTCCGATTGATATTTTAGGTCTCAACTGCGCTACTGGTCCCGACCTAATGAAGGAGCATATCAAGCATTTATCGGAACATTCCCCGTTTGTGGTGTCCTGTGTGCCGAATGCAGGTTTGCCAGAGAATATTGGTGGACAGGCGCACTATAAGTTAACGCCATTGGAACTGCGGATGGCATTGATGCACTTCGTCGAAGACTTGGGAGTGCAAATTATTGGTGGCTGTTGTGGTACTCGTTACGACCATATTAGGTCTTTGGCAGAAATATCAGCAGATTTAACTCCCAAAGAACGTCATCCTCACTACGAACCTTCCGCTGCCTCGATCTATAGCACTCAACCCTATATTCAAGATAATTCTTTCCTAATCGTGGGGGAAAGATTAAACGCCAGTGGTTCTAAACAATGCCGTACTCTACTCAACGAGGAAGACTGGGACAGTTTAGTGGCTTTAGCTAAGTCTCAAGTCAAAGAAGGCGCTCACATTCTTGATGTCAACGTGGATTACGTGGGACGAGATGGCGAAAAAGACATGAAGGAACTAGCTTCTCGGTTGGTTAATAACGTCACTCTCCCGCTGATGTTGGACTCTACAGAGTGGACGAAAATGGAGGCGGGGTTGAAGGTTGCTGGGGGTAAGTGTATCCTCAACTCCACTAATTATGAAGATGGGGAAGAAAGGTTTTATCAAGTATTAGAGTTAGCTAAAAGATACGGCGCAGGTATAGTTATTGGGACGATTGATGAAGATGGTATGGGAAGGACGGCAGATCAAAAATTTGCGATCGCCAAACGTGCCTATGAAGCAGCAGTGGAATATGGCATCCGCCCCGAAGAAATATTTTTCGATCCTCTCGCGTTACCCGTCTCTACTGGGATTGAGGAAGACCGCGAAAACGCCAAAGCAACGGTAGAAGCGACAAAAAGAATTCGCGCTGAGTTACCAGGCTGTCACGTATTACTAGGGGTTTCTAATGTTTCCTTTGGTCTCAATCTAGCATCGAGACAGGTATTAAACTCCGTCTTCCTTCACGAATGTATGCAAGTGGGATTGGATTCGGCGATCGTCAATGCCAGCAAGATTCTTCCCCTCTCTAAAATTGACCCTGAGCACCAGAAAATCTGTCAAGACTTGATCTATGACCGACGAGAGTTTGACGGTGATATTTGTACCTACGATCCTTTAGGCGAATTAACCACTCTCTTTGCTGGGAAGAAAATCAAAAAAGCCGAAGCAGTTGATAAAAACCTGCCCGTCGAAGAACGTCTAAAACAACACATTATCGATGGAGAAAGGATTGGTCTAGATGAAGCCTTGGATGAAGCGAGGGGACAGTATCCTCCCTTAGATATCATTAACACCTTCTTGTTAGACGGCATGAAAGTGGTCGGAGAACTATTTGGTTCAGGACAAATGCAACTTCCTTTTGTGCTGCAATCGGCTCAAACCATGAAAGCTGCCGTCGCTTACCTAGAGCCTTACATGGATAAAGAAGCGGCTGACGATAGTGGGAAAGGCAAATTTATCATTGCCACCGTTAAAGGAGACGTTCACGATATTGGCAAAAACTTAGTAGATATTATCCTCTCCAATAATGGCTATAAAGTGATCAACCTGGGGATTAAGCAATCAGTAGAAAATATTATTCAAGCCTACGAAGAACATCAACCAGACTGTATTGCCATGAGTGGATTGCTGGTTAAGTCCACCGCCTTTATGAAAGACAACTTAGAAACCTTTAACGAAAAGGGAATTACCATTCCCGTAATTCTCGGAGGTGCAGCCTTAACCCCTAAGTTTGTTCATCAAGATTGTCAGAATGCCTACAAAGGTAAAGTGATCTATGGTAAGGATGCCTTTGCCGATTTACATTTCATGGATAAATTGATGCCCGCTAAGGCAGAAAACAATTGGGATGATCTCAAGGGATTTTTAAATGAAGCCGACGATGCTCAGGGCGAACAGCCGTTCGCCCCTACGGAAAATGGAAATGAAATTCCGTTTGAGGGCGAAAACCAAGACAAAATCTTTGTGGATGAAGTCAGCAAAAAACAAGAACCTGCGGTCATTGACACCAAACGTTCCGAAGAGGTTAGCTTAGACATCGATCGCCCCACCCCACCTTTCTGGGGCAGTAAAATTCTTGAACCCGCAACTATTCCTCTGGAAGAAGTATTCCCCTATCTAGACTTACAGGCATTATTTGTGGGACAGTGGCAATTCCGCAAACCGAAAGAGCAATCGCGATCAGAATACGATGAATTTCTAGCAAGGAAAGTCCAGCCGATTTTAGAAGAATGGCAGCAAAGAATCATCGCCGATAATCTCTTACATCCCACCGTAATTTACGGTTATTTCCCCTGTAATGCCGAAGGAAATACACTATATGTCTACGATCACAACGATCATAGTAAGTTAGTAACAACCTTTGAATTTCCTCGTCAAGGTTCAGGCAAACGCCTTTGTATTGCCGACTTCTTTGCTAGTAAAGAATCTGGTCAAATTGATGTCTTTCCCATGCAAGCGGTGACAGTGGGAGAAATCGCCACAGAATTTGCTCAAAAGCTATTCCAAGCAGATAACTATACAGATTACCTTTACTTCCACGGCATGGCAGTCCAGATGGCAGAAGCCTTAGCCGAATGGACTCATGCCAGAATTCGCCATGAGCTAGGCTTTGCCAGCGAAGAATCTAGCAGCATCCGAGATATCCTCCAACAGCGCTATCGAGGTTCCCGCTATAGCTTTGGTTATCCTGCTTGTCCTAACATTGCGGATCAGTTTAAGCAGTTAGATTTACTTGATACTAAACGGATAAATATGTACATGGATGAGAGTGAGCAGTTATATCCTGAACAGTCTACGACGGCGATTATTACCTATCACCCCGCAGCGAGATATTTTAGTATTTAGTTTGTGACAGGGGTAGGGAATTACGGTAGTGAATCAAAAAATTGTGGGATAGCTAATTAGAGCATCCCATTTCTATGGTCTTGAGGTTACTGTACATGAGATGGATTGAAAGGCAACCGCCTGAAGCCTGCTGGAGTGTCACTATAATTCCTGTCGCAATCTATTTTGATGAATGAGATGGATTGAAATTAGTTTTCTCAGCAACTTGTTGATGCTGAAATAAATCGCGCCGTAGTCTATGTTTTATAAAAACCTCTGTACTGCGAAAAATGTGGGGTAGTTTGACTATCTATTGCAGATAGTCATGCTTTCTGACCCTGGTAACTGCTAGCCCTGATGCTGCTACTAATTTTGATAGTAGGAATAAGGTGCGCTCCCAGCAATAAGGGCATGGGTTTACTATAGTAGCGGTTACTGAATCATCTTCGAGCAAGAAGAATTATTATTTCCGACTAAAATAATGAAAGCAAGTCTCTCTACCCCCATTCCTTTTAGGGAATGTTATTAAGCTGACATTTATTTTGTTAAAGCGACACTAATTTGTTACCGATGACAAATAATTAGTTACTGTACAAGGTCGTTGGATGAAAGTGTGACTAGAACCATAATATTGCCACAAACGGAAGCATAATACTGCCATTGTAGACCCTACAACACTGATTGCTACATATAATCATTTCAATAATTTTTCCATAGAAGGAAGCATAATGTTGCCGAAAGTTTAAAAAGGAAGCATAAGCTTGCCGTAAGTAAATCTAGAAATGTATTCCTTAAAAACCTCTTTATTTAACCGATCGTTAAGAAAAATTTCGCGTAGCTGTTCACTACTTAGCTTTTCGTAATTAGACACGATCAAAAATATTTATCTAATTCGATTTCTAGCTGCGGAATGACATGAGATTTTAATTTATCTCTTTTATATATTTCTTTTTTAT
>JBJOPG010000274.1:0-5564 GCA_046050865.1 Cyanobacteriota bacterium | reverse complement strand
CCATAGGCAAGACCCGATTCACGGGAAAAACCGATCGCTGCTGGAATACCCGAATCAGGAACCCCAATCACTAAATCCGCATCCACAAAGGACTCTCTCGCTAGCTGTCTTCCCAAGCGAATACGGTAGCTATAGAGAGTTTCATCATGCATTACACTGTCAGGACGGGCAAAGTAGATCATTTCAAAGATACAGAGCTTTTTATCTGCTTCTTTAGTCCACATTACTGAAGCAACCCCTGAATCTGTGATCCACACTAGCTCCCCTGGCTCTACGTCACGGACATAATCCGCACCGATAATATCCAAACCACAGGTTTCCGAGGATAAAACATAACGCTGGTGTTGTTCGTCTTCCTTGGACAATACCCCAATCACTAGAGGACGAATGCCATGGCGATCGCGCGCTCCCATCAAACCATCAGGAGTGGCGATCGCCAAACTATAAGCCCCTTCACATAGTTTAAAGGCACTAACTGCCCCCTGAATCCAGTTTTTACCCTGATTGACTTCATCGGCAATGGTTAGAGCAATCATCTCAGAATCGGTTGAGCTAATAAAACTAGCCTCTCGCTGAGTTAAATGCTGGCGTAGTTCGACAGCGTTTACCAGATTGCCATTATGGGCTAAAGCTAGCTTTCCTAATCTGGTATCTAAGACGACAGGTTGCGCATTTTCTTTGAGACTAGAACCGGTAGTGGAATAGCGGGTGTGACCAACAGCAATTTCTCCAGGCAATTGTCCTAATATTTCCTCATTAAAGACCTGAGAAACCAGTCCCATATCCTTATGGCAGTAGAGATCACCTTTGTGCAAAGTAGCAATGCCAGCGGACTCTTGTCCTCGGTGTTGCAGAGCATAAAGACCAAAATAGGTAAGTTTCGCCACGTCAAAGGTTGTTTCAGGGGCATAGACCCCAAATACACCACAGGCTTCTTCCGGCTTATCAACCCGCTGAATATCCATTAAAGAATCAGAATCTTCTGTCCAATCGAAGGATTGTTGTGGGATCATGCTATTGGCTGGCTCCTACCTTTAGGTGATAAGTAAGTATTTACAGATATATATATTTGTTTTTTATTTACTAGAAAGATGCTCCAATATCTTCCTGATTTTTATGCCGAAAATTCTTGCTAGAAATACTAGAAATAAAAATCTAGTACTTTTTCCAGTGATACCAAACTAATAGTCTCAACAACTGATTCAATTAAGTATCAGGAGACTAGTCTATTTTCTATAGCTTGTGACCAAGTAGTAACTAACTCCACAATCTTAACATTAATTAACGATAGATTATCATTAGTTAAAATCTTCAGAGCCGATTGAGATTCTCCTACTAAACCTATCTTGCCCCAAGAGTCAGCTAAACTATCACGGAGATAAGTTTCCCAGGGGTTAATTTGCTCCGGACTAACGGAGACCAGGATCTGACTTGCCACTTCCCCAAATAGAATTTCATCCAGACGAAGAGACTCGGCTACAGGAATATTAACTGTTGCTCCCAAGTTATTGCCAATGCAAGCTTCCGCTAGAGCAACTGCCAATCCTCCCTCCGCCAAATCGTGAGCCGACTGAATCCAGCCTTGACGAATGCCATGGCGACAAGCAGCCTGAACCCTTTTTTCTAGCTCAAAATCAACGATAGGAGGTTTCCCTGCCACCGCACCGTGAACTGTCGCTAAATATTCAGAGCCACCAAGAACAGCATGGGCATTACCCAAAAGATAAATAACATCCCCCGTTTTCTGCCAAGACTGTCCGCAAATTTTACTAATATCAGGCACTAAACCCACCATCCCGATTACAGGAGTGGGGTAAATCGGTTGGAGATTTCCTGCTGAATCAAGAGTCTCGTTGTAGAGGGAAACATTGCCCCCCGTCACAGGAGTAGCCAGTTCTCGGCAGGCATCCGCTATCCCTTTACAAGCATTAGCTAGTTGCCAATAACCGACGGGTTTTTCAGGACTGCCAAAATTGAGATTATCCGTTACCGCTAACGGTTCTGCACCAACACAGCTCAGATTGCGGGCTGCTTCAGCCACGGCAGCTTTTGCTCCTTCATAGGGGTCAAGATAGACATAACGTGGGTTACAGTCGGTAGTTGCGGCTACGCCAATTGTGCAGTCTGCGGGTTTAGCATTGAGGGGGCGAACTCTGATGACCGCTGCATCTGCTCCTCCAGGCATGATAATGGTATTATTTTGAACCTGATGGTCATACTGGCGGTATACCCATTGCTTCGAGGCGATGGTGGGAGTATCTAATAGCTGGAGCAAAATCTCGTTCCAAGTTTTGTAAGTCCCCTGAACATCGATTCCTTGATAATCACAGCCAGGTAAGTCATCCCTCGTCCATTGGGCAGCTTCTTGGGCATAGACTGGGGGTTCTGTGAGTAATTCTCGGTGATAAATAGGAGTATCATCTGCTAGGGCAGTGGCGGTAACTTCTGCGGCTATTTCTCCCTGATAAAGAATTCTCACCACAGGCTCGGCAATCACTTTACCTGCAACCACTGCTTGCAATTCCCATCTGTGAAAAATATCAATTAACTCTTGTTCTCTGCCCTTGGCTGCCACAAACAGCATTCTTTCTTGGGATTCGGAAAGCAAGTATTCATAAGGGGTCATCCCTGGTTCTCTGGCAGGAATTAAGTCCAAATCCAGTTCAATCCCCACCCCACCCTTGTCTGCCATCTCGGAAGTAGAGCAGGTTAATCCTGCGGCTCCCATATCTTGGGCTGCTACTACTGCTCCTGTCTTAAAAGCTTCCAAACAAGCTTCTACCAAGGATTTTTCCAAAAAGGGGTCTCCTACCTGTACCGCAGGGCGATCATCCATGGAATTATCGGTCAACTCTGCACTAGCAAAGCTTGCTCCCCCCATGCCATCTCTGCCAGTGGTAGAACCGACATACAGTACGGGGTTGCCGATACCCGATGCCCCAGATTTCACAATCTCATCAGTTTCCATTAATCCCAGTGCCATGGCGTTGACAAGGGGATTACCTGAATAAGCCTGATCAAAGTAAATTTCTCCTGCTACGGTGGGCACCCCAATGCAATTACCATAGTGAGAGATCCCTTCAACTACTCCTTGAAAGATACGCCTAGTTCTGGCATCTTCTAAATTACCGAAGCGCAAAGAATTAAGAATGGCAATGGGACGGGCACCCATGGTGAAAATATCTCTAAGAATACCTCCTACACCTGTCGCTGCACCTTGAAACGGCTCCACAGCTGAAGGATGGTTATGGGATTCAATTTTAAATGCTAGTTGTAAACCATTCCCTAAATCTACTACCCCCGCATTCTCTCCTGGCCCAACCAAGACTCGTTCTCCTGTAGTGGGAAACTGGCTCAACAAAGGTCGTGAGTTTTTATAACAACAATGTTCCGACCACATGACCCCAAACATACCTAGCTCAGCTTTGTTGGGATGGCGACCCAAACGATTGACGATTTCTTGATATTCCTCTGGCTTGATACCTTCTGCGGCGATTTCTTGAGCACTAAAAGGGGCAGACCCGATCTCAGACATAGATAACCTTTAAACTCTGGGCACAAGCCTTATTTTAGCTATTCTTGGTCAAACACAATCATGATTTTTGCATTGCTTTTTTAATTACAATGAAATTACAAAAATAGTAAGAAAGTCAAAATATATCCAATTCCAATTGTTTTTCTCGATTTTTTCGCCATAAAACTCACGATAAATTTTTCAGCTATACCTTTAATATTTATTTGGGGAACAATAGATTGTTGGTTCTTAAAAAAGGGGAATATTTATCATGAAACAGAATAAGGTAAATAAGCCGCAGCTAAATAGTACTGGTATAGATTTTGATTTACAAACCAGACCAGTGCACTATGACTATTCCTATAAAAAACCGTTCCCCTCATCAAAAACCATCGAGGAATTAATCAAAGAAGGCTATGTTGGTATTGACCACAAGCTAGTCTATGACAATGCTTTTGCTGCTGTGGCATATAAATTTCGTGCTCAAATTAAATGGACAATTACTAATCGTCTGGAGCCAGAAGTTTGGTTGATGACTAGAGATAAAGAAGCTCTGCAAAAATTATCTGAATTTATGCTCAATAAATTTAGTTGGTCACCAATGATCTATACAGATGTTCCAAAAGAAGCGTTTATTTTTACTCCTAAAAACAACACTGAACGAGCAGCGATCGAAGCAACAATTTCAGGAGAATATGGTTGGCAAGGTTCTTTATACGCTCTGGAATTGTATGAATATCAGGACAATGAAGCGGGATTTATTTTTGCTACTAAACCATTGGGTTCCCCTGATCAAGAATGGCTGTTAGTCAGGCTGAATTTTATTGACTATACAGGTTCCTGGAGCCACCACGAAGGGACAATTGAGCAGGTTTATTATATTTGGAAAGAGAATATTGAGTTGGCAGAGCCTAACTACAAGCCGACCACTGACGAAATACTGGATGCCATTCAAGATTAATTAAAGCTTTCAATTTAGGTTATAATTTAACTTTCAATTTTTTCAATTTAACTTTTACTTGGTAAGCTAGATAAGATAAAAAAGATAGATTACTTATAGTATAGCGATCGCATTAAAGCAAATGATTATTTTACCTGGGGCAACGGTTAAGGTGACAAACTCGGATGATATCTACTTCAACTATCAGGGATTGGTACAGCGTATCGACGATGGTAGAGTCGCCGTACTGTTTGAAGGGGGTAACTGGGATAAATTAGTCACGTTTAACTTATCGGAATTAGCAACGGTAGATCTAACCAAGAAGAAAAAATAACGTTTACTCCTGATCTCTCTCATCTTTAACCATGCGTCTTCCCCTGCCTCAGTTTACAGTTGATGGTCGCAATCCCAAGCATATTGGAGAGGTGATCGAGACTTCTACCACCCAATATCTAGCTCAATGTCTGGAACCAGAAGATTTAAAGTTTCCCGTCATGCCTCCTTTTGGTAGCTGGATCAAATCTTTTGACGAAGAATCGGGCAACAAAATTTTTGCCGTTGTTACCTATGTCACCACCAGTCCCATTGATTCAGTTCACCGTGCTAGGGCATTGGGCTTGTCTTTAGAAGAATTACGGGAACAGCAGCCGCAGATTTTTGCCATGCTGAAAACCGAATTTAAAGCGGCGATCGTCGGGTTTGAGACTCCCAGTGATTTGAATGGGAATAATTTGGGTCAAGTTTATCAATACTTACCCCCCCGACCACCTCAGATTCATCAGTCGGTTTATCATTGCGATGAGTCAGAGGTGGTTCACTTTACCGAAAAATTAGACTTTCTGAGAACTCTATTGTCAGTCAAAGATATTCCTGTGGAATCTTTGGTGGCAGCCTCCGTCAGAGATATTTATCGTCAGCGTCAGGCAAATCGAGATTGGCTGGTGAATGTAGGACGCACTCTGAGTACTCTATTGAAGGATGATTACGATCGCTTGCGTTATATTTTGAGTCAGATTCATTGGTAATCGACATTTAGGCAAACTTTGTAGGTTGTGAGATAGGGAGATAGGGAGATAGGGAGATAGGGAGATGAGGAGATGGGGAGATGGG
>JBJOPG010000273.1:0-5581 GCA_046050865.1 Cyanobacteriota bacterium | reverse complement strand
TAACTATTTTCTCTCGCAAATCCAATGAATAGGGCTTCATTTTATGAGTCATTTGTACAATTCATTATTGTCCCCTATTTAGACGCAAACCGCTGTAAGATGTGTCTATCAGCCAGGTGAAAAAGAGGATTCTTAGAAGCATTCTTAGAGATAAAGAAAGGATAGTCAAAATGAAAGCTGATAAAGTTGAACAAATTAAAGCGGTAGTGTTGCAAATGTTTTACCCCTTTTTAGAATGAAATAGCCTTGCGTTTCAAGTTTATTCTAGCGCTATTAAATAATAATAATCCTATCAATATTAATATTAATACATCAAGCCAAACTCCTGCCCACCCTGTTCCTCTAACATAGACATCACGGCTGATTTCAATGTAATATCTAGCTGGAACAATATTAGAAACCAGTGAAAGAGGAAAAGGAATATTACTGAGAGGATAAATCAAACCAGATAATAATAAAGCCGTTAAAAAACCAACTAATGATACACCTTGAATAGCAGAAGTTTGATCTGCTGCACTAATACCAACTAGTAAACCAAAAGAAATAGAGTCCGCTAAAAAAATAACGGTGCTAATTATTAAAAGAGCAGGGTTGCTAGCAAAACTCAACCTAAAAATTAAACCCCCAAAAAGCATAATTAAAAAAGCTTGAACAATGCCAATTAAAAGATAAGCCCAAAGCTTACCTAAAAGTATTTCTGTGGCGCTCAGGGTTGAAGAGTATACTTGTAAAATTGTGCCTTCAACTTTTTCTCTAACCATCGCCATTGCGCTTAATAAAGCAGGAAATATAGATAAAATTAGACCATAA
Source organism: Cyanobacteriota bacterium (assembly GCA_046050865.1). Lineage (GTDB taxonomy): Bacteria > Cyanobacteriota > Cyanobacteriia > Cyanobacteriales > Xenococcaceae > Waterburya. The sequence goes on along the minus strand of JBJOPG010000273.1, from coordinate 4,771 downwards.
GTTCCAGGGACGATAAACAAAGATTCTTCTCGACCTGGATTAAACCAAAGACGCACACGAGTAAAGATTTTATTATCAATTGTTTGTAGTTTAGATACTTGTAGAAAATTTGAAGTAATTACTTGAATAGTATTTTTAATTACTCTAGCATTATTGACATCGGAGCCATCAATAATGACTTGAGTATTAGTTTTTAAATTTGATTTAATTTGATAACTAAAATTGGACGGAATAACTACAGATACTTTAGCCACTCCGCGATCAATAACCGATTGAGGATTATTCAAAATAGATTTAGGTAAATTTGTAGTAGATATAGGAATAAATTGATTAGTAGCAAATAAACGTTCGATATAAGAACGACTCGTACTAGTCATATCAAAATCCTGAACATATAAAGGAATATTTATAGCTTCTAAACGGGTCGTGAAGCCATAAAGAAATAATGACATGACAGGTAGAAAAAAAGCTAGTGCTAAAGCCAAGCGATCACGTCTAAATTGTGTTAGTTCTTTAATACATTGTGAAATAATTTTGTTCATTTTTTACTAAAAATAATTCTGGTGCTGTGGACTTAATCTCATAGTTCTATTTTACATTTTTAGATGTACGTTGAACGATACCGATGAAAGCATCTTCAAGAGAAAAAGGAATTGAGCGCAGGAAATTAACTTTGATATTTGAATTTTCTAAAATAGAACGAACTTGAGGAATTTCTGAGTCGGGATAATCCAAAACCAGGTGCAAGCGATCGCCAAAAATCGAGACTCGCCAAGATACCAATTTCGTTTTCAACAAGTTAGAAGCATCTTGAGTTCGATCTACTGCCATTTCAATTAATTGACCTGGTTGCAGAGCTTTAATTTCATTTGGTGAACCTTGAGTGACAATTTCTCCTGCTACCATAAATCCCATACGATTGCATTGTTCTGCTTCTTCTAGATAATGAGTCGTAACTAAAATTGCCGTACCCGAGCGCGCAAAATCATTAATCAAACGCCAAAACTGACGACGTGCCAAAGGATCTACACCTGAAGTCGGTTCATCTAAAAAGAGAATTTCTGGTTCATGCATTACTGCCGCGCCAAAGGCTACTCTTTGCTTCCATCCTCCCGGTAATTGTCCTGTCAGCATATTTTCTTTTCCTACCAAACCACAAGTCGCTAACACCCAATCAATTTTTTGATGACGAAATTTTCCTGTTATTCCATATACCCCACAGTAAAATTTTAGATTTTGAATGATACTAAGATCATCGTAAAGAGTGAATTTTTGACTCATATAACCGATGCGCCGTCGTAATTCACTACTACGTAAATTATTAGTTTCTCCTGTTAAAGAAATCTTTCCTGCCGATTGTTCTAACAAACCGCATAGCATTTTAATTGTGGTTGTCTTCCCCGCGCCATTTGCACCCAACAACCCATATATTTCGCCATAACGAATCCCTAAATCAACATTTTTAACCGCCTGAAAAATTCCGAAATCTTTCTTTAGGGAACTCGCAGAGATCGCAACTTTACCGACTTTGCTTGTCCCTCCGCTTCTCTGCTGTGGAAAAGGAATCGATTCTGGTTCATCTCCCAATTCGCGTAAAGAAGTAACAAAAACATTTTCTAGAGTAGGAAGGCTAACTTGAATTTCTTCAAGGTCTAATTCTTGCTGGCTAAAAATCTTTCTAACTTCTGCTTCTGCCAGCTCGGCATTGTTAACTAAGACATCCAAGCGATCACCAAATGTTTGTACATCGACAATATTTTTGGTGTGTTGTGAGGATTTACCATAGTAAGTTCCTACCAGAGTTTTTTCTGCTGCTTCTAAATCTTTGGTTCGTACTTCTAATCGTTGTAAACCAAGACTGTCTCGCAATTCTGTTAATGTTCCGACCTGCTGGATTTCACCTTGATGAATTAGTGCAATGCGATTGCATCTTTCTGCTTCGTCGAGATATGGAGTAGCGACGACAATAGTTACACCTTCAGAGGCAATCTCTGCTAAAATGTCCCAAAATTCTCGACGCGAGACTGGATCGACACCCGTTGTCGGTTCGTCTAATAATAAAATTTTGGGCCGTGAAATTAAAGCACAACAAAGAGCTAATTTTTGTTTCATTCCGCCTGAAAGACGACCCGCCAAGCGATCGCCGAATCGCTCTAAATTCATCAATTTTAGGTATTTAGCACGACGTTGTTGGTAAAGCTTTTGGGAAACTTGGCGTAATCCTGCCGTATAGCGCAGATTTTCATCAATACTGAGATCGAGATAGAGAGAGAATTTTTGAGTCAGATAACCCGTGTAAAGACGTGCATCACGAGGGTTTTGATCGAATAAACGCACTGCTCCCGATGTCGCCTGCATTACGCCTGCTAAAATGTGAAAAGTTGTGGTTTTTCCTGCCCCATCTGCGCCAATCAAACCAAAAATTTCTCCTTGTTTGATGCTTAAATCGATTCCTTTAACAGCGACTAATTGACCATATTGCTTGTATAAATCTTGAACTTGAATAGCCGTGTTTAAACTAGATAAAACCATAGTGAGGAAATAAATGAAATTTATTGGGCAACAATCTCTGCATCGGCTGGCATTCCTGGTTTGGCTAGACCATTAGGGCGATCTATGGCAATTTTTAAGCCAAACACTTGTTTAACTCGATCTTCTTTAAAATAAATATTTTCAGGTGTAAAAGAAGCTTCCGTATCGATCGCGTTAATTTTGGCACCCAAAGGTTTTTCTGGAGCAGAATCTAAAAATACTTTGGCATTTTGACCGACTTTGATTTTGCCAATTTCGCCTTCAGGAATAAAACCACGTAAATAAACTTCGTCGGGATTAATTACTGTCAACAAAGTTTTGCCCGCCGTCACTACCGTACCTGGTTCAACGCTACGAGTTATCACCACACCATTGAGCGGACTGATAATATTTAAATCGGTAATTTGGCTTTTAATTTCTTGTCGAGCTGCCTTAGCGTTATTAACATCTGCTTGTGTTGATTCCAGCTTGGCATTTGCTTGTGCTAGCTGGGTACGCAGTGAGGCTATTTGAGTGTTACGAATACCAGGATTAAGCGTACTGGTTTGCGCTTGCTCTAATTCTCCTTCGGCTGCATTAACTAATTTGTCAAATGACTCTACCGAACCTTGACGTGCTGTAACAGTAGCAATAGCTTTTTCATAATCAGTTTGCGCTCGGTCAAATTGTTGTTGTTCGACAGCACCATCTTTGACTAATTTAGCATAGCGATCGCGGTTAACTTTCGCCAACTTTAATTCAGCTTTTGCCTGTTCTAAATTTGCTTGAGCTTCGTTAAATTGAGCCTGACTTGAAGCCAAAAAAGCCTCTGCTTGCATTACTTTGCCGTTAGCATCCCCCTGCGCTTGTTGTAAATTTAGTTGAGTTTCTTGGATTTGGCTATCTAAAACATTAAGTTGTAGTCGAGCTTGTTCTTGAGCTTGTTGTGCAACTATTATCCGAGCATCTGCACCTTTTAGCTGCGCTTGAATTTGTTCGTCGTCCATGCGCACGATAACTTGTCCTTGACGAACGAGATCGCCTTCTCTAACTGCAATATAATTGACTCGCCCCGCTATTTTTGCTCCAATATTAGTTTCGTAACTTTCAATTCGACCACTTACTTGCAAGGGTTCTTGTACCTTAGAAGGAGTATTAAAATACCAAATTCCTCCTGCTATTCCTGACAACAGTAAACCAATCGACAATAATAATTTAAATGGCGATTTCTTGTTAGATTTGATCGCTTTTGTTTGTGGTTTTTGTTCTGGCTTGGTCGCGATTTGTTGAACCGCAGGTTCTGTTATTGCTCCCTTAGTCAGCGAATTGTTTATATTTAATGTCTCTTTATTCTTATCTGATGGCTTTTTATTTTCGGTTTTTGATAGTTCAAAATCAGATTTAAGCGTGGTGTTATCTATTTTTGATAACACCACATTTTTTTGATTTTTTGTGTTTTCTTTGGTATTAATCTCCGAGATGTTGTCAGCACTAGTAGATAAACTATTAAGAGATCCTTTTTTTACTAATTGTTTGCTAACCAAAGCAGATCCATTTTGCTCTACTGATACCGACGTAATTAATTGCGAGGCAGAAGCTCCACCTAATAATCCTTTAAGCAATCTTGATTCTATTTGCAAGTGACCCTTGTATACCGCCCAAATTGCTTGTTCTAAATCTTCTGCTGAAGTAGTTTTGAGCAAATACCCCTCTGCTCCTGCCTGTAAAGCTTGCGCTACATATTTTTGGCTTTCGTGACTACTAAGAACTAGAACTTTAGTTTGAGGAAACTGTTGACATATTTTATGAGTGGCAGTTATTCCACTCATACCAGGCATTTCAATATCAATTAAAACGACATCAGGTTTGAGAGATTCTACTTGTTCTATTGCGCTGTTACCTTCAGAAGCAGTACCTACTACTTTAAACCCTGCTTTAGGTTCAAGCAATGCCTGAAGTCCTTGTCGGACAATGTTCTGATCGTCTACTAACAAGATATGAATCATAATAATATTGGCGTTGGCTAATTAAGGTATTATTAAGTAGTAAGCGTCATAAGGAAAATATTTTTCTATTGGATAATTATACAGATAACAGACATCATTCGGTAGTGTTGCAAAAACTTGAGATAAGAGTAGAAAAAAAAAGATGAGTATCGAACAAACTTGTCTTTCTCACAATTTTATGCAACAATCCCGAATAGAGCATGAATAAACTTATTTTGACTGAAAACATCATCTTGTTTGACATTTTTGATTTG
>JBJOPG010000272.1:0-5590 GCA_046050865.1 Cyanobacteriota bacterium | reverse complement strand
AAAGTGTTTTTGAAAATCTGCTTGCTGCTCTATATTTGGTTCGGTTTGCGAATAAACTGGATATTCTGTCACCAGATAACTACCAACTGTCGCTAAAAACAAGAGCAAGAGCAAATTAATTATTTTTTTCACAATTTTTCTCTCTGCGCTAGTTTATTTATAAAACTGCTTCAATTGAATCAGGGCTCAAATAGAAAGTCAAAAAAGGGCGATCGTGAAACATGGACGGAGTCCAATCGCTCTCACAACATATTTTACTGATTAAAAAAATGCTAAATGTCAGAAAAGCTAGAACCCTATTGCTAACTCACTATGCTTATATGCTGGAGTATCGAGCAGAGATATTTCTCTGGGCATTATCTAACTCGCTGCCGATTATTTTAATGGGGATCTGGATTCAAGCATCCAGTAAGGGGAATTTTAATTTTACCCCTCAAGAGTTTGCCCGCTATTTCTTTAGCGTCTTTATTGTGCGTCAGCTCACGGCTGTTTGGGTAATTTGGGAATTTGAGCGGGAGATCCTTGAGGGACAATTATCGTTGCGGCTACTGCAACCCATTGATCCTGTATGGCATCATGTCGCCAGACATGTAGCAGAAAAAATGACTCGTATTCCCCTAATTATTTTATTCTGCGGCTTGTTTTTTGTTCTCTATCCTGAGGCAGCTTGGATACCAAAAGTATCTAATCTATTTTTAGGCATAATTGCGATCGCATTATCTTTTTCTTTAGCCTTTGTGATTCAATATACCTTCGCCATGCTGGCTTTTTGGACGGAAAGAGCTAGCGCCATTCAGCAATTTTGGTTTTTGGTTTATATCTTTCTTTCTGGAGCGATCGCCCCGTTGGAAGTCTTTCCTGATCGCGTTAGACAGATTGTCGAATGGACTCCTTTCCCCTACATGATGCATTTTCCTGCGGTGTTGCTGATGGGATTACCCGTTGAGTTTGGTAAGAGCGTTCTAATTATATTGGGTTGGGCGATCGCTTTTCTAATTGTTAATCGTTGGTTGTGGCGTAAGGGATTAAAACAATATTCAGGGATGGGTGCTTAAAGAGGGACGAAGGATCAGGAAATGTAGACCTAACTGCTTGCTCCATTCCCCTGATTTATCCCTCATTTTCTGCCCTAACTTGCGTTCACAGTTTCTGAGTTGGTTGATTGTGAACTGGGGCCAACGATAGTTCTGCGACTAAATAATTCTTCTTCCATCGGCACAAACTCAATGCGATTGAGCAAGGTGGTCACAAAAGCAAATAGCAAGAAAGGCAGAGATAAAACTAAGACAATACCAACAGTTGCCAAGGCATAGATCTGTCTGGTGCTGCTCCATAAAGCTAATGTGGTAGCCAAGCTGACAAAAATTACAATTAACCAGATGATTATCTGACCATAAATATCACCGAATTTTAAAGTGCAAATCATTTTATATTTGTGCAGCGCGTTGTCCATTAAAAAATCTCCTAAAGGTATCTATGTTGAGGTTTTAGATTACCTACAATTATCGCGAAGGTTTCTGCGATTGAGCAGAATATTCAACTATTTTTTCCAGCCTTGCAATATCTGTTTACAATTATCTAGAATTTACTAAGTATATATACTTAAGTTTGTTTGAGATTACTGGTATTAAGTAAATCTATGAAAATTTTTGATTTTTAGCAGTTCCGTCCAACCTTGTAATAGGCTGTAAATTAAAACCCGGAACAAAATAAATTGAGACATCATGGCGGATAGTTCTATTGTTGAAGATCGCGACTATACATTGATTATCGATAAAAGTGGCAGTATGTCGATTAACGATCGCCCTGGAGGCAAGACTCGGTGGGAATCTGCTCAAGAATCTACTTTGGCACTGGCTCAAGAATGCGAAAAGATAGACCCTGATGGCATTACGGTTTATTTATTCTCTGGTCGTTTTCGTCGCTACGATAATGTGACCGCTGACAAAGTGGCGAAGATTTACCTGGAAAATGATCCGATGGGGCGAACCGATTTAGCGAGTGTGTTAGCCGATGCTGTTAATAGCTATTTTGAGCGAAAAGCTACAGGAAAAGCCAAAGCTAACGGAGAAACCATTTTGGTGGTGACGGATGGGGAACCCGATGATTATAAAGCGGTAATGCGAGTGATTATTGATGCTTCTCGTCAAATCAGTAGTGATGAGGAATTAGGTATTTCCTTGATTCAGGTCGGAAAAGACCGCAAGGCAACTCAGTTTCTGAAAGCTTTAGACGATCAATTAGAATCGGCAGGAGCTAAATTTGATATTGTCGATACCATCACCATCGATGATATGGAGGGGTTGACCCTAGCTGAAGTTTTATTGAACGCTGTTACGGACTAAATTCAGTCAACAGTCAACAGTTAGCAGTCAAAGGTGACTTGAAATAGAGAATTGGCGAGTTTGGTTCAGAATTTTTACTCTAAAATTTCTAACACTAATGATAGACAAACCATTACGATGTAAGAGTGATACGATCCTATCCCTTACATTCCTTAGAAGAGGGTAGCTGGTTCAAGTTAATTTGTGGGGCTAGCTATCAACATCTCCCGGCGATTCGCAGTTTAGCCATGGCTTATAGTTTGGCTGGTGCGGACTGTATTGATGTGGCTGCTGACCCTGCGGTCATTATTGCCGCCCAGGAGGGTATTAGAGCTGCTAGGAAAGAGTTGAGTCGAGCAAGTTTGCCTGACAACTCACCGTGGTTAATGGTTAGTGTTAACGATGGGGAAGATCCTCATTTCCGCAAGGCGAGGTTTGAGGTCACCCAATGTCCAACGGATTGTCTTCAACCATGTGTTAAAGTCTGTCCTGCGGATGCCATTGACTTAAGTTTTGGTGGGGTGATCGATAGCCTTTGTTATGGCTGTGGACGTTGCGAGCCGATTTGCCCTCAGAGTTTGGTAACCACCCATTCTCACAGATCTTGTTTGCCGGAGGTGATACCCTTAATTACATCTCTAGGGGTAGATGCTATCGAGATCCATACTCAGGTAGGGCATTATGCTGATTTTAAGCTGGTTTGGCGGGATATTTTGCCGATTATCGGGGAATTGAAGCTACTGGCGATTAGCTGTACTGATGCCCCTAATGTGATTGAATATTTGCGATCGCTCTATGAGTTAATCAGTCCTCTTCCCTGTCCGCTAATTTGGCAGACGGATGGACGCTCTATGAGTGGCGATATTGGCAAAGGCACAACCCATGCGGCGATCGCTTTTGCTCAAAAGGTTTTACAGGGACAACTACCTGGATATATTCAACTAGCTGGGGGGACTAATAACTATACTGTAAGCAAACTTAAACAGGAGAACATGTTGAGGAGATCTGATCATCCTGCAAGCTCTAAAGTAGTTTCAGGGTTAGCCTATGGCAGTTATGCTCGGGGGATATTGTCGCCGACGATCGCTCAGTTAGAAACTGCACTGCAATCAACTTCAAATCAATCAATCGATCAATCAATTAAATATCGACCAATGAATCAGCCTAATTTAAAACTCGAACAAAACCAAGAATTATTAGAGCAAGCAGTGGGCACTGCTAAAGAATTAGTTAATCAGATTAAAACGGCTAATGGTTAACCCTGGTTAACCTCTAAGTTCTAAGTTCTTAAATTTATTCATTTTTTAACCATATATACTTTCATAATGCAGTCAGATATAGCTTCCCATCGGATGCAGGTGACCGATAACCTCGACAAATTACTGAGCATCTTTCCTGATTCAATTCGCTCTAAGTTAGATCAACATATTGAGTCCGACAGCGATAATTTAATTGAGGTAGTTTTAGATTTAGGGAGATTGCCCGAAGTTCGTTTTAGCGATCGCGCGGTCTATCTTCGCAATGAGCCTGTGACGAAAGATGAGATCCAGCACTGTATTGAGGGGGTTGGTCGGTTCAGTAGCGATAATCGTGCGGGTATTGAAAGTACCTTACACCGTATTAGCGCCATTCGTAACCGTACAGGGGATATTATCGGTTTAACCTGTCGCATTGGTCGGGCAATCTTCGGTACCATTGTGATGATTCGCGACTTGGTAGAAACAGGACAGTCGATTCTGTTATTAGGTCGCCCTGGAGTCGGCAAAACTACGGCTTTAAGAGAAATTGCCCGAGTCCTGGCGGATGATTTTGGCAAGCGAGTCGTGATTATTGACACCTCCAATGAGATTGCGGGGGATGGAGATGTTCCCCATCCTGCTATTGGTCGTGCCCGTCGGATGCAGGTAGCCCGTCCTGAACTTCAGCATCAAGTGATGATTGAAGCGGTGGAAAACCATATGCCCGAAGTCATTGTCATCGATGAGATCGGTACGGAACTAGAAGCCTTGGCTGCCAGAACCATTGCCGAGCGGGGAGTCCAGTTGGTGGGAACCGCCCATGGTAATAGCGTCGAAAACCTCATCAAAAATCCTACTCTCTCGGATCTAGTGGGGGGCATCCAGAGTGTCACCTTAGGCGATGATGAAGCTCGTCGTCGTCGGACACAAAAGACCGTCCTAGAACGAAAAGCCCCTCCCACCTTTGCGATCGCCGTAGAGATGTTAGAACGGCAACGATGGGTAGTGCACGATGATGTATCCGCTACTATTGATAGCCTGTTGCGGGGTATTGAACCTCCTGCGCAAGTTCGTACCGTTGATGATAACGGAGAAGTGACCATCATTCATGAAGAATCTACTTCACCATTTAAACCATTGCCCTCCAGGAATAACAGCAATAGTGTCGTTACCCCCCTGCGTCCTCAAGGACTAAGAGCCTCAGGGAGAATGACTCCTTTGGCTTTAAGTGCTAGTCCAGCCAACGGGGATGACAACTTTGAAAACATGTTAGAACGCTCCTGGAAAACCAAAGAGCAAAATAGTCAAAAAATTAGGACTCCTGGCCCCAATGGCGAAGACTGGCCGGTGTATATTTATGCCTATGGTATTGGTCGTTCTCAGATCGATCAGGTGGTTGAGGTGCTAGATCTACCCATTCGGCTCACAAAAGATTTAGACGAGGCAGATGCGGTGGTGGCATTGCGATCGCAAATCAAGCATCATTCTCGACTACGGAGCATAGCTCGGGATCGTCATCTCCCAATCTATACAGTTAAGGCAAACACTATTCCCCAGGTGATGCGCATCTTTCGTCAGATTCTTAACTTAGACGACCCCAGTATTCCTGAGCCAACGGATTTACGTCTGTTTAGCCGAGCCGGCAGCGATGACGAGATCGAGGCTCTAGAAGAAGCAAGACTAGCGGTGGAACAAATAGTAATTCCCCAAGGGCAACCTGTAGAATTACTCCCTCGCTCGGCAAAAGTGCGAAAAATGCAACATGAACTAATCGAACATTACCGCTTAAAGTCGGACAGCTTCGGCGATGAACCAACCCGTAGGTTGCGAATCTATCCTGCATAGGAAGAGTTCGAAATTGCGAGTTCAGAAAATTCTAGATAACTGTTGCCAGGGATTTATTTTCAAAGATGGATAAAATTTGATAGCCTAAGTTAATAAGCTTTGGGAACGAATCAAGAGCGTGGAAATATCAATTGGTCGCGGAAAAAAGGCTCGTAGAGCCTATGGATTTGATGAAATCGCATT
>JBJOPG010000271.1:0-5590 GCA_046050865.1 Cyanobacteriota bacterium | reverse complement strand
TTCTTGCGATCGCGGAATGCTAATGCGGTCTTTATTCGCTCCAGCTTGACATAGCTGATGGACTACCTGCTTACCGAGAAAACCATTGCCCCCTGTTACCAGGATATTTTTGTCTTGTAAACTGAGCATTACTAATAATGAAGAATAGCTTATAGCTTATAGCTTATAGCTTATAGCTAACTTAATCGACAATAGTTGCAAAATTACGACGATTGAGGGTCGCATCAACTTCCTTGCTGCCATCGGGAGTCGGCAGGTTGAGATTGATTAAATCAGCATTAACCATTAGTTTAACCAGTTCTTCAAAGGTAACAGATGGTTCCCAGCCTAATTTTTGCTTCGCTTTAGTGGGATCACCAATTAAGAGATCTACTTCTGCTGGACGCAGATAGCGTGGATCAAAGGCGACATAATCGTGCCAGTCTAGATTAACGTGACCAAAGGCAATATCGAGAAATTCTTTAATTTCATAAGTCTCTCCTGTAGCGACAACATAATCATCGGGTTGCTCTTGCTGTAGCATCATCCACATGGCTCTTACGTAGTCCTTTGCATAGCCCCAATCTCTTTTAGAATCTAAATTACCCAGGTACAGCTTTTGTTGGGTGCCTTCGACGATTCTAGCCACGGCGCGAGTAATTTTGCGGGTCACAAAGGTTTCACCACGACGAGGAGATTCATGGTTAAACAAAATACCGTTGCAAGCAAATAAATCATAGGATTCACGGTAGTTGATGGTCTGCCAGTGGGCATAAACCTTTGCACAAGAATAGGGACTGCGGGGATAGAAAGGAGTGGTTTCTGTTTGGGGAACTTCCATGACTTTCCCAAACATTTCTGATGAGCCAGCTTGATAAAACCTGACTTCAATCCCAGTCCGTTGTTGATAGTCGCGAACCGCTTCGAGAACCCGTAAAGTCCCCATCGCTACAGAATCAACGGTATATTCGGGAGAATCAAAACTAACCCGAACGTGGGATTGGGCACCTAAGTTATAGATTTCGATCGGTTTGACTTGTTCCAGAATTCTTCTGAGGGTAGTACCATCGGTCAAATCGCCATAGTGCAGAAATAACTTCGCTTCAGGGCTATGGGGATCAACATAAATATGATCAATGCGATCGGTATTAAAAGTAGAAGTCCGACGAATAATGCCATGAACCTCATAACCTTGATCCAATAAAAACTCGCTCAAATATGAACCGTCTTGACCTGTGATGCCAGTGATCAAAGCTACCTTGTGTTCACTCATATTTATTATTTAAATTATCTAATTTTTTTACCAGTTAATTATTCCTGCTGAGTACTATATCATGGGATTTTTATCATGTACTAAATTTTAGTAAGCACCATTATTACGGGGAAATAAGATGACACCAATGGTTTTATAAATTATCCATAAGTCCATCAGCCAATTGTGGCTATTGGCATAGTAAACATCAATCTGAACCCTTTTAGGATAAGGAATATCGTTCCGCCCAGAGACCTGCCATAGACCAGTGATGCCTGGTTTAATTTGCAGCACCGTATTGATTTTACGTCCGTATTTTGGTAGTTCTTCAGGTACCAGAGGTCTTGGTCCAACGACGCTCATTTCTCCCTTTAAGACATTCCAAAATTGTGGTAGTTCATCCAAACTAGTCAGGCGCAAAAACTGACCAACCTTCGTAATTCGAGGGTCTTGTTTTAGCTTAAAACTCTCTTGGAACTCCTGACGCATTTGAGCAGAGTCTTCCATGATGGTCTCTAACGCTTTGTCCGCATCGTTGACCATGGTTCTGAACTTGATGCAGTTGAAAGCTTGATAATTCTTGCCAATTCTCTTTTGGACATAAAAAATAGGGCCTTGAGAATTGAGCGCCACCACAATGATCAAAATTAAATATAACGGAGAAAATATAGTGAGCACCGATAGGGCAAAAACTATATCAAATATTCGTTTGTAAAAATTTCCGTTTAAGACAAAGAAGGATAATTTCAATCGATGAGGATTGAATAAAGCTTGACTGCTCTTTCTGATTAGCCCTTGTACTATCTTCACGGAAATAAGTTGGCTGTTAGCAGTCATCTTACTCCTTCATACATCACACCACACCGTTCAATGATAAATCTATCAAGCTGCAATTGGCTGCTATTTGTCAGAGATTACTCCGCGCTACAAGCACGGAGCCTGCTCTGACCGTTGGTCAATTAGGATAATCGCCACTCTTGATAACAGTCATCAATATATTGCAAATAGGATTGCTGGAAAACCCCAGGGCTAAATTGATTAGCCTGTAAACGACAATTTTCGGGCTGGATTTGCGATTGTAACTGTTCAAAATTTTTGACCGCCGCCATTAGGGCTTCTGGTTGTTGCGTATCAAACAATAAACCTGTGCCATCTTCAGGACATTGACGAATATCTTTAACTGTTTCCAAGGCTCCTCCTTTGCCATAAGCAATTACTGGTGTTCCACAGGCTTGCGCCTCTACTAGAGCAATCCCAAAATCTTCACAGGCGGCGTAAACAAAAGCTTTGGCTTTGGTTATATACTCCTGAACAACATCATCGGGTTGCCAACCTAAAACCTGGACATGGGAATTTGCTAGTTGGCGTATTTCTGATAATTGTGAGCCTCCACCAATAATTACCAGGGGTTTTTTAAGTTGATTAAAGGCTTTAACGATTAAGCATATTTGTTTATAACTTACTAAACGAGAAATTGTCAGATAGAAATCGGCTTTTTCTGGCTGAAAATTAAATTTTTCTAGATTAACTGGCGGATAAATAACTTTGGCAGGACGACGGTAACAGCGCCAAATACGTTTAGCGGTGTGCTGGGAATTGGCAATAAAATAGTCGACTCGGTTAGCCGAAATCACATCCCATTGCCTCAGCCGATGGAGAATATAGCGGGCAATCAACCCTTTTATTCCCCTCCCCTGGCGATCGCCTTGCAGATAATCAAAGGTTAAGTCCCAAGCATAACGCATTGGAGTATGACAATAACAAATGTGTAATTGATGAGGATTGGTCAAAACTCCTTTGGCCACAGCGTGGGAAGAAGACAAAATGACATCATATTGATTGAGGTCTAGTTGCTCGATCGCAATAGGTAGCAAGGGTAAATATTTCTGGACACCATTACGAGCTTGGGGGAAATGTTGCAGAAAGGTGGTGGTAATGGCTCGCTGATAAAGATAGCTCTGAGGATTGCTCGACTCAAAATCAATGAGAGCGTATAAATCAGCATCGATATAGTTTAAAATTTCCTGAACCACTAGCTCAGAGCCTCCAGTCGCTTTCGGAGTCAACCATTCGTGGACTAGGGCGTATTTTAATTCCACAGCTAGTTACTTTTTTTTATTACAAAAATTGCTTGACGATAATTGGGACATAAATAGCTAATGGCGGCTAATTTCGTATCCAGAATATCACTAATTTTCATTAATAGATTATCTGGGTGGCGAAATAATTTGGAGGACAAGATCCCCGATAGCAAAGAAAAGTAGTTGATGGGAATGAAGGTGAACTGGCTAAATTGATCCTGTAACCAATGCAAATCTTGGCGCATAAAGGGTTTCTCATCGGGAGTGTGGGCATCCTTAGCAAATTGCCAATATAACCTCAGCAATAAGTTAGAACCAAGAGGTTCCATGAAAATCATTACCCCCCCAGGATTGAGGTTATCCCGATAAAGTCTGCTTAAAACTTCCTGATAATCTACATGATGCAGAATCGCCCGACCAAAGATCACATCATAATTTCCCGTCATCGGTTGGGAGATATCGTGAAGATCGAAATCTAAACGGTTTTTCTGAACAAAACTCTTGGCGGAGGCAATAAATCTTTCTGAGATGTCAATTCCGTGAACATAACTGGCTTGCTGCTGCAATAAGTCTAGAGAACTGCCCCCATAGCCACAACCAATATCGAGTACTCTTTTGCCAGGAACGTGATGGTTAATCAGTTCTTTTAAGGTTGCTTCATGTCTGAGGCTGTTAGGACATTGGAACACATGAGCAAAATTTTGATGCCATTGTTCACTATTTTGATAAATGTTGGTATAGTCAACACTTTCTTTCTCTCTTTGACTTCTCAGATTCATGCTGTCAGTTGCTGGGGCGAGTAATCAGTTGCCATGATACACCACTCCCTAGGACTTCTTGGTCTTTTAGCTGGGGTAAAGGTAATATATCTGAATTAATGAGCAAATAGACGAGGGATGATTCCTGCCAGCGAGTCTCTAGTTCTTCGTTTGATTGGGGAATTACAATGCGATCGCTATAAAAGTCCAGAGCAGGACGAAAATAAGGATAGTTGGTATATATTTTCGACAAAGGAGGAGTTCTTCCTTGCAGCACTGCCGCCACTGGTTTAACTGGAAAATCATTATTTAATTCCCACAGCCAATGGCTAGAATTAAATAGCATCAGGAGAGCGAGATAGAATCCCCCTGCCATAACCAACAGGAATTGACGCTGGTGTCGCCAGAGTAATGCTGCTGCCACCGTAAAACTAATCCCAGTCACCAATAGGATTAGAGCTAAGTCAGTTTGAGGCTCTGGGGCGATCAAAGCATAATAGCCACTGCCTAACCAGCAAACGAGGGCAATAAAACTGAGGGCTAACTGGTAAAAGTAACCCGATTGTTTGTTTTGACGATTTGTCTGCCAGAGCTGACCTAAACTCATGCCTACCAGTAAAGAGAAGGCTGGATAGATAGGCATCACATACCAGGGTAATTTAGTTTTCATCACAGAAATTGCCAGCAAATAAATCAACCCCCAAATCAGAGTTAATTTTCCCCAACTAAGGTGACGATTACTCCACGCCAACTTGACTCCCTGGGGCAGAAATATGAGCCATGGCAGGCTATATTTAGCAATTTCCAGCAAATAGTACCAAGGAGAACCCTCAATAGTGCTAATGGGCGACCAAATGCGTTTGAATGTTTGATCTCCCAAACTTATGCCCAAAAACTCTATTCCGTAATGAAAGTACTGGAGACCATACCAAGCGATCGCCGGTGCCACACCCAATAGTAAACCAGTCCAGAGATAAGAGGTACGCCATAATTTAGGACTGTCCCAAGTGATAAAGAGCAGCAAAATTCCCCCAAGCAAGACCCCCATCATCAATCCCTTGGTCAGACAGATCATCCCTAAGGCGATTCCTGTCCCCAGCAGCCAAGAATAATCTTGGCGACCCCGCAACAAGCACCACAAACCCAAACAAAACCAACAGGCGATCGCCCCATCTAACATCGCTAAATGACCATGACGGGTAATGGGCAAGAGAGTTAGATAGACTAAAGCGCTAAAAATAGCTGTGGAGACGGGAAACAAGAGTTCTCTGGCAATTAAATACACCAGAGGAACAGCCCCGGCGGATAAAACAGCAGGAACTAGACGGGTACTCCATTCACTGACACCAAATAACCTGTAACTCAGGGCAATTAGCCAGTGAATTAACGGGGGCTTGTTCCAGTAAGGCTCGCCAAAGTTGATGGTGGGATAGAGCCAAGTTTGACTACCTGGTTCAGCCCGCCAAATATTACGGGCGACTCCCGCCACAATGCCTTCGTCCCAATCCCTGAGGGGCAAA
>JBJOPG010000270.1:0-7818 GCA_046050865.1 Cyanobacteriota bacterium | reverse complement strand
TGATCGATGTGAGCAATAATTGAAAAGTTGCGAATGCGAGATACAGGAACGTCAGTCATAAAAATTAATTAGAATTAATAATCTTTAAAAGTTACTATCTGAGTATATTGTAATGTTCATTTTTACTTATTTTCCAATCTGTAACAGATTTTGCTTAAACTGCTGTTTTTGAGCTATGGTTTCGGTCTGCAATAGGTAAGATATAAGTAGAACCAGGAAAATATTTAAATGTTTATGAATGATGATTTTCTCAACCAAAATGAATCTGACCAAGAACCCCAATTTCAAGATAAGGTCAAGGTTTCTGTAGACTTAGACCTAGAAGTTTTAGAACAAATTAAACATCTAACCAATGATCCTAGTCGGGTAATTGAAGCTGCGATAAAACAGTGGTTAAGAGGCGAAAGAAACGACAATACTGACTTAACTAGAACTTTTCAGCGTAATCCACCCGTGCCACCTCAAGGGGAATGGAATGATTAAGGATGAGTCAAGCAGAAAATGTAGTAGATGTAGTCGTAATTGGTAGCGGGATTGGGGGGTTATGCTGTGGTGCTCTACTCGCAAAGTATGGTTATCGGGTAGTGGTGTGTGAAAGTCATACCATTGCTGGAGGTGCTGCCCATAGTTTTGAACGGGATGGCTATAAGTTTGACTCGGGCCCATCTTTATATTCGGGCTTGTCTTCTAGTCCGACAAATAATCCGTTGCGTCAGGTACTAGATATTATTGAAGAAGACTTAGAGTGGGCAAACTACAATGTATGGGGTTGTCGGCTGCCTGAAGGTGATTTTAGCGCTTATGTCGGTGCGGATCATTTTTGTGAAATATTGCGAGAATTTCGCGGAGAGTCGGCGATCGCTCAATGGCGACAACTTCAGGCAACAATGAAGCCTTTAGCGGCAGCAGTTAATGCCTTACCGCCCCTAGCAATGCGTTTCGATCTGGGAGCAGCAATTAGTCTGGGTCAATATCTACCAAATACCCTGAGACATTTACCGAATATTTTGCGGCTGACGGGCCCTTTTAGCAAGATTACCGATGGGGTGGTGAGCGATCGCTTTATTCTTAACTGGTTGGACTTGCTCAGTTTCCTGCTGTCTGGTTTACCTGCTAATGGCACTGTGGGAGCGGAAATGGCGTTTATGTTTGCGGAATGGTATAAACCAGGGGTGCAGCTAGATTACCCGATCGGGGGTAGCGGGGCGATCGTGGATGCTTTGGTACGGGGGCTAGTTAAACAAGGTGGCGAAATTATTTACAATGCCCACGTTGAAAAGATTTTAGTGGAAAACAAACGCGCAGTGGGTGTGTGTTTACGTAACGGGAAAGAAATTAGGGTCAACACCGCAGTAGTTTCTAATGCCTCCATCTGGGACACTTTATCTTTGATTCCCGCAGGCGTATTACCACCAAGCTTTGTTCAGGAGAGAGCCAAGACTCCCGAATGTGAAAGCTTTATGCACCTCCATCTCGGTATTGATGCCACAGGCTTAGAAGATCTTCAATGTCACTATATTGTGGTCAATGATTGGGAGCAAGGAATTACCGCTCCCCAGAATGTCATTGTCATCTCTATTCCTTCCGTCTTAGACCCCAACCTGGCTCCCGTTGGCAAACATGGGATTCACGTTTATACCCCTGGAAATGAACCCTATCAACTTTGGGCAGGAATGGATCGCCGTAGTGAAGCTTATCAGCAACTTAAACAAGAACGAGCCGAAGTCATGTGGCAAGCCTTAGAACGAGTGATTCCTGATATTCGCGATCGCACTGAACTAACTCTAGTTGGTACGCCCTTAACCCATCAACGTTATCTTCGTCGTCATCATGGTACTTATGGTCCTGCTCATCGAGCGGGGCAAGCCTTATTTCCTGGTTCCACTACCCCCCTATCAGGTTTACTCTGCTGTGGCGATTCTACCTTTCCTGGAATCGGCATTCCTGCGGTGGCTGCCAGTGGCGCGATCGCTGCTAACACTATTGCCCCGTTAACAAAACACTTGGAAATTTTATCGCTTAATTGAACTGAATTATAGTCATTGTTGTCATCATTTCAATGCTACAGACTAGTAAAGGCGATTTTGGAAGTGTTGAAGATGAAAGGGTAGAGCGATCGCTTTGTCTGTCAAAGTATCAGTATTGATTAACTTCACTTACAGATATTTAGACAAATATTTCGTCATAGTCTTCTTGACAATATTAAATATTTGTTAGAAGGAAAAAATCAGCCATGCAAACTATACAACTAGATAACGGAACTCTTAACAACTACGCTACTAAACCTCAAATACAATGCAGACAATTCTTTTCAGTGATCGCGATATTGTTCCAGTCCGAGCCCTGTTACTAGGGCAAAGTCTCGATTTAAAACCATTAGAACAAACCGACTTTTTGGCTAAAGACCCCCTCATGGTAGCGGCTGGCGAATTTGGTTGTGCGGCTCTTTTTCGTTACGGTGCAGTTGTTTTATTCGGTATTTCTCCTTTAGAAGAAGTAACCTTTATCACTAACCTCAGAGATATCACCAGCGTTCCTTTTGCCTTTCCAGAAGTAGAAAATGTCGAAATTCACCGCGATGCCAATAATACGGGGATAGTAAAAGGTGACACGATCTTGGTGCCCGAGTTCGAGCTCAAAAGTCTGCAAATCGTGGCAAATATTCTCGCCAAAAGCGTGATTTTGTCTTACTACGAGATTAAGATTGCTAGTGCTTTCGAGAGTATCGAACCCTTTGCCAACAGATTGCAACAGGCCCGTTGGAGTAAACAGCAAGTTAGGGAATTACTAAAACAGCTGGGCAATGCTCTAGCAGTAGAACACAAAATGGTCGGTCAAGTTCAAGTAATCGATAAGCCGGAACTTCTTTGGGAATATTCGGCGCTGGATCACTTTTATTTGCGACTGGAAAAAGAGTTTGAAATTCAGGAACGACAGTTCGTATTAGAACGCAAACTAACACTCGTCTATCGCACTATCGAAACGTCACTGGGTTTGCTCCAACATAATACTAATTTGCGAGTGGAATGGTACATCGTTATTTTGATCGTGGTAGAAATATTTTTGTCCTTGTACGAAATGATTTTTAATCGTTAGAGTGCAAAGCCTCGTTGTCAGGGGGGAAGCCACTATTTTTATGTATTTTGCTAGGTCTAGTGGCAACCGTGCGGATGCTCATCCCTCGAAGAGGTCAAACTACTTTGGTTGACTTGAGAACAATTCGTCTCAGTTTTGGCGCTTGGCTAGCGATCGCATCTTGGCTCAATTCACTTTAGCTTACTATCCCCGAACCATCTACTCGCCGAATTACCACCACTCCAGGCAAAGGAGGTTGATTGGCTTGACCACTAGGCCAATTTGACCCCAAGGGCACTTGTCGTTGCTGTTTGAAGGCAGTACCATCCGTCGCCAGTAATTCAAAGTCTCTGGTTTCTGCTGCCATATCCTGACGAATACCATTTTCCTCTCCTGGATGCTGAATTGACAGAAAGAGGCTGTTATTGTCATTGTCAAAGGTCAAGCCAGTACATTCACATTCCATGGGGCCGATCGCAAAAGGATAAACATTGCCCACATTCTCCCCCGACAGGGGAATATACCACAGGGAATTATTGCCGAACACTCCCGTCAAGTCACTACCTGTGAGTGTTTCGCCGTCTTCTACGCGGCTAGGAACGGATTTATTGTGCTTGCTAGTAGACATATCCGTGACTACCCAAAGATTGCCTGCTTTATCCAAACTCAAGTTATCGGGGTTAGCAAAACCCGCTCCACCTTTGGCTACCTCTCCTCCGGTGGTCAACATACTCCAAGTAAAGCTCAGGGCCGCAGGATCGCGTTCATCTTCTTCTAGCTTCATAATCCAGCCATATTCATAGTCAGTTTCCCCTTTTGGCCCCACAAAAATCGTCTTATCTGGGCCACCTTCTTCATCGGCAGCACCAGAGGTAAAAGCGATAAATAATATTCCTTCATTGTTGATAATCGTATCTTCTGGGCGAGCAGTATTAGTGACCCCAACAGTGCTGGCGGCAAAGTGAGCATCAATCAGAATCGCCCCTTGAATTTCTTCAACGCTATCCCCTTGATATAAATCTCCTAGAGTTTTGAACTGCTGGATTAGGGGCTGAATTTGTTCTGCCGTGGTCACTTCCATGACGCCTCCAATGGTGCGATCGCTATTGGGCATGACCACCATGCCTCCTACTACCTCTTGGGGAGAAATGGGATTAATTACAGTCTCAGGACTTAACGGAATCCAGGCACCCGTTCCATCAGGGTTAATTTTGGCACCGTAGAGCATCCCCTGTTCAAATAAACGAGAGTTGCTTTTAGCATGAGGATCAACCACCTTGTCTTCGCTAATGAATTTATACAGATGTCCGCCACGGCGATCGCAACCTGAATAGACAGCTAAATTTTTATCTGCCACCGCACGAATGGCAAAAGCTTCATGACGATAGCGTCCTAGCCAAGTATGTTTGGTTCCGTAGTCATCGGGGTTAGCGGGGTCAATTTCCACCATCCAACCGTATTTATTCCCAGCTAAACCAAAAACGTTAGCTCTGCCATCAATATCTTCTGCCGAAAGCAAAAAGGGAGTCTGACTGGGATTAAAAGATGAACCATCCGCCATGACTGGTTCGGGGACTTGATCTTGAAAGTTTTCCTCTGCACTGAGTACCGTTCCCCAAGGAGTTGTGCCCCCAGCACAGTTTTGAAAGGTGCCAATAATGCGATCGCCTAAACCATCTTCATAACCTAATTTACTTTGCTTTTTAAACACTGCCACCGCAGCCCCAGTGGATTTGAGAGCTTGCTCAGGATTATCTAAACCAGAAATTCCCGTAACTCGACGGTCTACATCGGCAAATGTCCGCTCCCATTTCCCTTCAGGATTACGCTTAACAGAAATCACTCCCAATCCTTGATCAATCAAACCTTCCCGAGAAATCTGGCTAATTTTGGCTTTGATCGGATCACCATCTTTTAAGCTTAAAGCATCAACTATAAATGCAACTTCATCTTCTTCTTCTCCGAGCGGTTTAGCCAAAGCAAGTAATTCTCCCACAGGCAGTTGCTGCCCAATAACGGAGACATAAGTTTGCATCCATGCCTTGCCGCTGATATATTCAAAATTAACCGTCAGATAACCTTCACCAGGAGCAGTCTCCACTAGGGATAGATAGTCATTGTTATAACCAAAACGGGAATCTCCCACGAGATCGCCCCACACAGCCAGCAGATCGTAAGTAAAACCTTCAGGCAAGACTAAATCATCTTGCACTTGATAACTTTGATAATTGGCGATTTGTTGCGGAATTGATAACTGTTCTACTTCCAAAGGAAGTGCCATTTTAATTGGTTGAAAGCCCAAATTAGAACTATTCTGCGCCAAGAATGATGAATTTTCGGCGACTGTCAGGGAATTGACCTTACCTTGAGGGCCCCAAAGCCGAGAAGTTAAGGTTCCAGCCGTAGCACCGAGAAAAAGCAGGAAATTACGACGATTAACGTTCATATCACCAATATTTTTTGAGAAAGCATCTAGCTAGATTTTGTCTTTATATGAGGTGACTTTGGATTAAGTCGCGATTAAGTTTTTGTTAACCGCTATTTTTCTTTTGATGAGCAGTACGGTCTTGATCAAATTACGCCTGATTTGAATTAGCTTCTAGCTTCTAGCTTTTAGCTTTTAGCTTTCAGCAATATTAAATGGGAAAGGGGAAAAAGCTGTACTTTATAATTCTGAGAGTTGCTACACTCACAAGAGTGAGCAAACCAATAATCAACAAAATAAATTTCAAAATACTGTTGATTTTACCTACAAATAACATGAACATTACTTAATTTCAAGCTAATGTTCTTTTTCGCTTGTCTAGATGAATTTTGAGGATTCTCCAGTATTATATTTACTAGTTTTAGTTTCTAACTATAGCTTTTTAAATCCAGACCAATTTAGATGAGTTCTCCCAAAGCAATATTAAATTTAAAGCTATTTTTTCTTTGATATTCACAAGTTTTTGAAAATCTGTTAATCGAGAATTATTCAACAGATAAAATAAACATAAAAGTATTGTTACAACTTAACTTCAGATATTGTTGCTTACTTTTTGTGAATAGCGATCGCTATTAATGTTTGCCAATTTGTGCACTTTTGATCATCAACTAGGCTTAATTGCTGAACATAAATTTTGTCAAGTGTAAATCATAGATAAATAACGATAGTAAACAAGATGGCATTTGTTTCTTTTGAGTGTTTATACGAATGTCATTTCCTGATTTTTAAAGTTTTAATGTGAGTTGGATTGAAGTCTAGAAAAGTAGTGATTACAAGTACGTAATCGCCACAATATTTTGAATTCTAATCTAGACAATAGCTTTGCTATTTTCAGCTTTTATGTTTTCTGTTTATTAAATCTACCGAACAACACCTGAACAACAATAAGTTAGATATTTTATGAATCACCATAGCTCTACCATTAAGAAATATTATCCCGCTTTGGTTGGTGCAGCTTTAATCGCTGCCAGTCTCTTTCAATTCTCTCGTCCTGTGTTTTCCGCAGGTACACAAGCAGGTCAGAAAATACGTAACACTGCCACTGGTACTTATAAAGACGACGCTCCCACTCCCAACACCTACACTATCGATTCCAATACTGTAGAAGTTACCGTAGCTAAGGTTGCGGGTATCACTAACATACCTACTGGTATTAGTGATACCAATGGTGGCTCTGTTTTAACTGGTGACGATGTATCTTTTGAATTCACCATCACCAACGTTGGTAACGATGTTAGTGATATCTATATTCCAGATATTACAAAGGTGGCTACCAAAGGTTTGAAACGCGATGCTAATTTAATTCTTGCTATCAAAGGTATTACCAGTGCTAGCAATAGCACCTATAGCTCTACTGCATCAACGTTTGTAGACCAATCAGATGCTGGTGCATCTACACCAACCCCTGTAACCGTCAAGAATGTTCCTATTAATGGTCGCATAATTGTTAGGGTAACTGGTAAAGTTACAGCCACTGCTGCTGGTGCCCCCATTGAAGTTCGCTTAGGAGATACTGGCTCTAATACAGATATTAATGCTCCTGTTGCCGATACCCAGAACCAATTTGATACTGGTACTGCTTCTGATATTGCCGTAGCAGATAATGAAGTTCGCACCTTAAATGTCACGGGTGCTACCCCTGAATTTACCCTAGGTGCCACGCAACAAAAAGAAGCTAGTGCGGTGCAACAGGTCAGTTTAGGGTCAAATCCCTTGGCAATGGCTCGGATCGAGAAGACTCGTGGAGTAGTTTCAGATGGTCCTTTGCCTACTTTGAAGGATAATGTTGTTCCTTATAGCTTACAACTAGAAGTCCAGAGTAACACTCCCAATGCACAATTCACTCCTGGAAAACTAAAAGGTCGAAATTTTGGCACTCGTATTACGGGAATTACTGCAACTAATGCTTCTGACTTGATCTTAGTTTCGGATGCTATTCCTGCAAATACTGTTTTACAAGCTGCGCCCACCACAAGTCCAAACAATTGGACCCTTGTTTATGCCGAAGGAGCAGAGCCAGCAACAGATCCCACTAAAAATTTAGCAGCAGATCAACTCCAGTGGACTACCACACCCACTGACTTGACTAAAGTAACTCGGATAGGTTGGGTTTATGATGCTAGAGCTACTGGTGGAAATGGTCCTTTAGATGCAGGAACAACTGTTACTGGTTTCGCTTTTAACGTTGTTACTGATGGCTTAGATGCAACTACTGGCGGTACTGTAGCCAACCTTGGTCAAGTATTTGGTGGTACTGT
>JBJOPG010000269.1:0-5618 GCA_046050865.1 Cyanobacteriota bacterium | reverse complement strand
TTGATGAATTTAGTAGTTAATGCCCGTGATGCTATGCCACAGGGGGGCAAACTAAAAATTACTGCCGAGAACTCTACCATTAAGGAGGATTTTGCACGACTATATCTAGATGCCCAGGTCGGTGATTATATTTTGATTACCGTTGCCGATACAGGTGTAGGAATTCCTGCTGAAATTATTGATCGCATTTTTGAACCATTTTTTACTACTAAAGAAATTGATCGGGGTACAGGATTGGGTTTGTCTACCATGATTGGGATTGTTAAAAGTCACGGTGGTTTTGTCGATGTGGTGAGCAATACTAAGTCTGAAACGCGAGGAACTCAGTTCAAAGTATTTTTACCCGCTTCTGAAATAACAGAAATAAACCAAGAAGAAACAGAATCAATTCCCCAAGGTAACGGCGAATTAATTTTAGTGGTGGATGATGAATCCTCAATTCTCGAAGTCACCAAAGCAACTCTAGAAACTTATAACTATCAGGTGTTAACTGCCAAAAATGGAATTGAAGCGATCGCCATTTATGCTCAAAATCAAAATGCCATTGAACTAGTGATCATGGATATCATGATGCCCTCAATGGATGGCAAAACAGCAATTCCTATTCTCAAAACAATCAACTCACAAGTCAAAATTATTGCTGTAAGTGGACTAGTTTCTGACCGAGAAATTATCGCTGAACTGAATAGTAGTATTGAAGCTTTCGTGGCTAAACCATATACTAATGATGATTTATTAAAAGTGATTAATGAAATCATTAATTTTTAATTGTTGCTGGTAACCTATAGCTAGCATCACTGGAGCAATTGCGATCGTGAAGAAAAAAATTGGCATTTTAACTAGTGGTGGCGATTGTCCAGGTCTAAATGCAGCAATTAGAGCCGTAGTTAGCCATGCTACCTTAACCTATGATTGGGAAGTAGTAGGTATTCAGTACGCTACAAAAGGACTGCTAGAACGTGCCTCTGTACCTCTAACCATGCATGGTTTAGATTTGCGTGGTTTAGATCCTTTATTGAATATGGGAGGAACGATTTTAGGCTCGGTTAATCATGGTGATACCCTGGCGCGTGCTGACGAGATTATTGCTGGTTATCAAGATTTAAAACTCGATGCTCTAATTGCTATTGGTGGTGATGGTAGTTTAAAAATCATTAATCAGTTGGCAAAACAAGGTAACTGGCAATTAATCGCCATTCCCAAAACCATCGATAACGATGTCGCCTTGACAGAAAGAGCAATTGGATTTGATACTGCCGTTAATACTATTACTGACTCCCTCAATCGTCTTGCTTTTACTGCTGCTAGTCACGATCGCGTAATGGTGGTAGAAGTAATGGGACGTAGTGCGGGACATTTAGCCCTTCACTCTGGTATTGCTGGCGGTGCAGATGTAATTTTAATCCCAGAAATTAATTATTCAATTCGAGAAATATGCAAACATATCGCTGAATTGCGCGATCGCTGGAAACGTAAATTTGCCATAGTGATGGTTGCAGAAGGAATTCATCCAGCTTCTGACACCGTTAGTTGTGGTGCAAATTCATCGCCACCAACCCCAGGACATGGGATGGGACAATATATTGCCGATCAAATTATTAACTGCGATCATCGCTTGGTTGAGGTTCGAGTGTCTGTTCTCGGATACATTCAAAGAGGTGGAATTCCCTCAGCTTTAGATCGTCTGATTGCTGCTGCCTTGGGCAAAGTAGCAGTAGATTTAGTCGCTAACGGACAATCTCGTCAAATGGTAGCCTGGCAGAATGGTCGTGTCGCTGTTGTTCCCCTTGAAAAGGTTGTGGCACAAAGTCCTTTAGCCGTCGAGCCACAGAGTTATTTGCTGGAAACTGCTCGTGCTTTGGGGATTTATGTTGGTAATTAATTTGTACTTATGATAATAATTTGCGTTAATATAATAAATGAGAGCAGAAGCTACCCACCTTAACCCTAGAGTAAGTGGCAACTCCTAAAAAAAGGACAAAGCCAAACCAGGCTCTTAGGAAGAGAGACTAGGAAAGGAATCAGAAGCAAGCTGAATGCTCGGTTTCACTGAGTATAGTTTGGGAGGAAAATTGGAAAACCAAATAGAACAGAAGTTTGACGGGTAGAGTCTGCGAGTGACAAAGCCCGTCAAATTTTTTGTAATTGATAATATGCCCTATGCCTAACGGCAGCTGCGCTAGCAGGCAGAGACCGCCCAAGAATCAAGAAACTGCCTCACAAATTCCTCAAGGTTGTGTTCTAAATTCAAACTAAAGTTAAAGCTCTAACCTGCTTATCCTACAGCTGTTTTCTATAAGTAGACCATATCCGAAGGTGTATCCTTTAGGACAATCATTAAATTCAGGAAATCTGAGAGCTACGAGGAAATCGGAGGTACAAATGTGGCTTTTACTACGCAAACAGTTCTGCTGGTTGATGGCTGTTTAGAAGACCGAATAAATTATGCTCGCTACTTATTAGAGGAAATCCCGCACTATTGCGTCATTGTAGAAGCACAGACAGGGGAAGAAGGTCTTTCACTATGTGGACAGCTTTTTCCCGATGTAATTTTGCTCAATTATGAGCTGCCAGATATGAATGGATTGGAGTTTTTAAACAAGTTGAAAACTCAGTCTAATCGAATCAACTTTCCCGTCATTGTTTTAACAGAGCGAGAAAACTCAAAGATCGCAGTACAGGTGATCAAAAGCGGTGCTGTTGACTATTTAGTTAAAGATAACCTAACAGCCGAAAGCTTCTGTCTTGCTGTTGAGAATGTACTAAAACAACCTTTCCTAAACCCTCGTCAACAGCCAGAGGAAACTCTACAAGTATATGCAGCAGAGTTAGAAGAGCTTTATTATAATGCCCCTTGTGGCTATCATTCTCTGGATGCAGATGGTACATTTATTCGCATTAACGATACTGAACTCAAGATGTTGGGTTATAGCCGCAAGGAATTAATCGGCAAGAAGAATTTTTCTGACCTGCTGACCCCAGAAAGCTTACCCATCTTTCAAGAAAATTTCCTACGGTTTAAAGAACGAGGTTGGGTTCGGGATCTAGAATTTCACTTAATTCGCAGAGATGGTACGATTCTCCCCGTCAGTGTAAGTGGAACAGCGGTCAAGGATGCTATGGGGAATTATCTGTATAGTCACTCTGTACTTGTGGATATCAGCGATCGCCAAAGAACAGCAGAAGAGTTACGTCAGGCTCGTGACAAGTTAAAAATACAAGTACAGGAACGCTCGGCAGAGTTAGTTCAATCAAATCAACGATTACAACAGGAAGAAACTAGGTTTCAAAAGCTGGAAACGAATGTTCCAGGAGTAATTTATCAGTACATCCTGCATCCTGATGGCTCTGATGCATTCACTTACATCAGTCCTAACTGTCGTGAGATTTATGAATACGAAGCAGAAGAACTCCTCAAAGACTTTCAGCTAGTATGGGTGATGATTCATCCAGATGATCTAAAAGCGGTTCAACTGGCGAATACTCGATCGCTAGAAACCTTAGAACCATTCGATCTAGAATTTCGCCTGATTACTCCATCGGGTCGCCTCAAATGGGTACATGCTCGATCTCAAGCACAATACCAGAAAAATGGAGATCTAATTTTCGATGGGTTAGTAATGGATATTAGCGAACAGCAAGCTGCACGCAAAAATGCTGAACAGAAAATCCAAGAACAGGCAGCTTTACTCGATATCGTCTCTGATGCCATCTTTGTCCGCGATTTAGAACATAATATCTTATTTTGGAACTCTGGGGCAGAACGACTATATGGTTGGACAGCAGTAGAAACACAGAATAAAAAGGCGATCGAGCTATTGTGTCAGAACATTGTTCCTCAGATAGAGGAAATCCTGAGAACTGTCCTGGAAACTGGTTCTTGGCAAGGAGAATTACAAAAATCAACCAAATCTGGTCAGGAAGTGATAGTTAGTAGTCGCATGACATTAGTACGAGATGCAGCAGAACAACCAAAATCAATACTCACCGTTGATACTGACATCACCGAAAAAAAACAACTCGAAGCACAATTTTATCAAGCGCAACGCCTAGAGAGTCTTGGTACTATGGCAAGCGGTATTGCTCATGATATCAATAATATTTTGACACCAATTCTTGGATTCGCTCAACTCCTGCCCCTCAAGATACCTAATCTTGATGAGCAAAATAGGAGAATATTAGAAATTATCACAAGTAACGCCAAACGTGGTGCCAAATTAGTCGAGCAAATTCTTTCTTTTTCACGGGGAGAACCTGAAGAGCGAGTTGTCATCCAGCCAGAGTATCTCATTAAAGAAATCGAGCGAATTATCAAAGAAACATTTCCCAAATCGATTGAAATTAACAGTGAGCAAGGGAATAAAAAAGAGCTTTGGACAATTTCAGCAGATTCAACCCAAATCTATCAAGTATTACTAAATCTGTGTGTTAATGCTCGCGATGCTATGCCTAATGGTGGAAAGCTAACTATTACTGCTAAAAATCAATTTTTTGATCAAAATTATGTCAGGATGAATCTGGAGGCGGAAATTGGTAACTATGTAGTTATAACCATCTCGGATACGGGATGCGGTATGCCCCAAGGGGTTAAAGAGCGAATTTTTGAACCTTTTTTTACCACCAAAGAACCAGGTAAAGGTACTGGATTAGGACTTGCCACAGTAATCGGCATCATCAAAAGCCACGGTGGTTTTGTTAATGTCCGAAGTGAAATTGGCAAAGGAAGTCAATTTCAGGTATGTTTGCCAGCTATTGACACAGAAATAAGGCAGGAAAATTCTGATTTCCAAATAGCTAGAGGAAATGGCGAATTAATTTTAGTTGTGGATGATGAAGCACCAATTCGAGAAGTTACTAAAACTGTACTTATCAGCTACAATTACCACGTCCTCACTGCTTGTGACGCAGTTGAAGCATTCTCAGTCTATGTCCAGCACCAAGATCAAATTGCCCTGGTATTGATGGATATGCAGATGCCGTCGATAAGTGGTTTAAATGCCATTCTCATTCTGAGGGAAATGAATCCCTCGCTTAAAGTTATTGCTATTAGTGGTCTTGAATCCAACCGCCAACTTTTAAAAGATAATGAAATTGAAGTACAAGCATTTTTATCAAAACCCTATAATGTTAATGAATTATTAGATACTATTCAATTCTTAATTCATCCTCAAGGATAAACAAAGCAGTCGCTGCACATCTTGATCGCAAATAGTTTTGTTGACCAAATTTCTATAATTACGTAGAATCATATGTATAAATATACGTACACTTTAACAATAAAGAATTTTGAGGAGATGGCGGAAATAGAAGGTTCGTGCGACGAAGTGCAGCCTCAAAAAAAAAGTAATTTTTTATACCATTTTTGGCACTGATTGATAAGAAATACAAATCATAACATTGCCTAAAATATTTCCTTCTAGGCAAAGTATCATAAAGACATAAACGTCCCTCAGAGGACTAGACCCATGCTACAAATCACTGCCCAACTTCCCTTAAAGGCAAAGTTTTTTTCTCCTCCACCCAAAAAAACCTCAACTGGAGAAAGAGAATATTTACGTACCAATGAAATTAATGCCATGATCCGCGCAGCCAAAAAAGTAGGTCGTCATGGCATCAGG
>JBJOPG010000268.1:0-5822 GCA_046050865.1 Cyanobacteriota bacterium | reverse complement strand
AGTAGCTGAAACTCCCAGTTATCACCAAAATCAAATAAGTATTCCATGACTGAACCTACTTCCAGCGGTAAATCAGCTATTTTCATCTGGTCGGTAGAGGGAGAATTGTCCAGATAAGGATGAGATGCCTGCACGGTGAGTCCTAGACGATTTTTGTAAGTAAACATATCTAGATGGTCGGAGTCGAAATCAACGGATTGTAAAATTAATTGGCTTAAATCCCAGAGAGTCATGTCGCTATCAATACCAATCCGTCGCCAAATCTGATGCCAAATAACCTTAAAGATATAAACTCCCGTTCTAGAAACAACTTGAGGTAGTTCGATAATTTTCTGCCATTGGGGAAAATAGGGTTGTAAGACTGGCTGAAGTTTCCCAAACTGAGGATCTACAGGTTGATCTTGATCCCAAATCATTTCGGGAACAGTCCAACCTGTAAATGCCGCTTGAAAGATTGCTTTGCCCCAAGCTGTTTGCTTAACACTGGTAACTCGCCAGCCTTTTCCCACTTCTGGTTTACCGTAGCTAGCTTCAATCAATCCAAATAACTTCATCAACGCCAAGTTATGAAATCCAGGATAATACTTAATGTTTTCCTGCATTTGATAATTGGAAAACTTTTCTCCTTTAGGGGACAACCTCGACCAATACTGTAAACATCTTGTCCCTTCACTCATATGCCCTCTTTCCCCCAGCATTTCCTCATGGGCAATCACTAACCAGGCTTCTAGGAGGTTAAAATAACGCTCCGTCAGATTCATCTGTTGCCAACGGTTGACCATTTCAGGATCTAACTTCAGTTGTGTTTTTTTCCCTTTTTGAACTACTTTACCCATTCCTGTAGCTCTTAAAAGTAAATACAAACCGTTGATAGTGGGATAAGACTTTTGTTGGGGACGCTGAAGATCTGTTTGGATTGGTTCTGCTAGCTGTTGATTGATCTGAGCTAAGGACTTCATCGGTATTAGATTAAGTTTGCCGCCTACCGCAATTCCATCTTGACCAATAAAATCTAAGAGAGCTTGAAAGTCTTGGAGGATCGTTCCTGGACTAGTTTTTGTAATTTCTTGCTGTTGTAGAATGGCGATTTCCCTCCGGGAACGCTCCGCGATCGCCGAACTCGAAAGAGGTGTAACCTTGGTTTTAGTTCGATTGGTGCCACCATTACTAGTCGAACTTGCTTCAGGGAATAGCTGTACTATTTTTTGAGCCAAATTTTCCTGTGTTTGTGCTTGAAATTCTTTGGCAGAAGGCACTTCTTGGGGAAATTCTGCTAATACTTCTGTGGCTAATTCTTGCAACATCTCCTCTAATGCCGCTGGTTCAACTTGAGAGAGGGATTCCAACCCTGGGATTCCCAAACCATTTAATAAGTTAGCTAAGTCAGCAATATCTGGTAAATTACCATTGGAGTTGAGGGGCGCTAAGGGTTGATTTTGCTGTTGCTGTTGAAACTGTTTTACTCCTGCTTCGGTGGTCATGTCAAACCCTGCTGCCATGCCTGACATCAAAAAGGATTTAGCGATTCCAAAATTACTGGAATCATTCATCATGGGAGAAAACTGGGGCTGAATCTGCTTCAAAAACTTAATAATTTTGTGTGCCTGGGGATGTTTGTATTCTCGTTTTAGAAATTGCCAGAAAGCCATCAATTCAGGAATTGCCGTGTCCGCTTCTGAGGGGTCGAGGAGAGAAATCTTGCGTGGAAAAAGCTGGGCGACAATCACCTCAACGTTTTTCATGGTCATCTGGGGCAGAGTTACCGATTCATAGGCATAGCCAAAATAAAGCAGATGGTCGATCCAACTACCCACATACTCTTCCATGACAGGATGAGATTGTAAATAGGTCTGAGCTTCAATTGAGGCGACAAATTCCATTACCAACTCTTCAACAAAATTTTCTAGGGCAGCGATCGCCTGATCGTAGTCTTGAATCTGATCTAGCTGGTGAAGATTGACGGTCATGGTTCTATTTAGGGAAAGGGGAAAGGGGAAAGCGCGAAGTTGCGTTGCGGGGGTTCCCCCCGTTGAGCAAACTTCGTAAGAAGGGAAAGCAGTACTTCTCGATTCTGAGAGTTGCCATACCTTGATATTAAATATTTTCCGTAATTACACTGAGAAAATGAGCTAGGTGTTAGATTTATTTACCTTATTATTTATTTTATCCATCCACTTTTAAACCAATTGACAATCAATTCAGCTCCATCAATAATTGCAATTACCTGCGACTTACAGCGCTTTGCAGTTGAGTAGAACCTATAAATCAAGAGCTAAGAGCCAAGAGCTAAGAGCTAAGAGCGAAGAGCTAAGAGCTAAAAACTAGTTAATCAAAAACGTAGTCTATCCAATTGAAAACCGCTGTAACTGCGATCATTAAACTAGAATTTCATGGAACAAGAACGAGCTTATTGGTTAGCCTGGTCGCAAATTAAGGGAATTGGGGCAGTTTCCCTCAAAAGAATTTACCAGCATTTTGGCTCGCTGGAAGTAGCTTGGCATGCTCCAGCGATCGCCTTTGGGGAAATTGACGGTATTAATGGCAAAGCTGCGATGGCAATACAGCAGCATCGACCTAAACAGCTTCCTGTCGAACTGTTAGCCCAACACCTCCAGGATAATCCTCAGTTTTGGACTCCAGATGACGAGCTATATCCCCGACTGTTAGCCGAAATTCCCAGTCCCCCACCCCTCCTCTACTATCAGGGACAGGTAGATTCGGCAGAAAATTTTGGAAGCAAGCCCATGGTGGGTATTGTGGGCACTCGTGATCCTTCAGAATATGGTCGACGTTGGACTAAAAAGCTGACCCAAGCTTTAGTTAGTCATGGTTTTGGCATTGTTTCAGGAATGGCGGCGGGAATTGATGCGATCGCCCATCACACTTGTTTGTCAGCTGGGGGGAGAACCATTGCGGTCTTAGGGACAGGAGTAGATACAGTCTATCCTTTGAGTAATCGTCAGCTTTATCATCAATTGAGTGACCAGGGTTTAATTGTTAGTGAATATCCTGCTCAAACTCAGCCAGATCGGGGACATTTTCCCGCTCGCAATCGAATTATCGCTGGGTTATGTCGTGCTGTCTTAATTATTGAAGCCCCTCAGCGTTCAGGCGCTTTAATTACCGCTAGTTTTGCCAATGATTTTTGTCGCGATGTTTATGTTTTGCCAGGCTCTCTAGATAACTCTCGGTCGTTAGGTTGTCTCGGGTTACTTAATTCCGGCGCTCATGTGATTTTAGGCAGCGAACACTTCTTAGAAATGCTCGGTACCATGCCCTGTTTGGATCACCTCCCCACTACCCCCAAGCTTCCACCAGAACTGAATGGGGAATTAGCACAGATTTATCAGCTGATTAAAGAAGAATCCATCGCCGTTGATGCGATCGCCGAACAAACAGGACTAGAGATCAATCGGATTTTAGCCGCATTATCCGAATTGGAAATGATGGATTTAGTAATCCAGTTACCAGGAATGCGCTATCAGCTCAGACAATAATATTACTTTGAAATTTAGGGAATTTTGGACAAGTCGAGTTGATTTGTTACCTAATAGCATAATAACTAAACAATCGCTGTGATCTTGAGAGGTTTTTTTAGAGATGGTGTTATTTACTGACTATTTTGGGGAACTCTAGGTCGGTGGTATTTGCCCCAGATTTTAGTGATTAACCAAAGTATGTTGACATCAGATAGTTTTGGACGAAAGTTAAGCTTAAATTACTTCCTGAGGGTTAATCTATCGGTTTCTTTTCTAACTTTTCTGGCGATCGCTATCAGTCTCTGGGGATTGTCGTCACTAGAAGTCCAAGCTCAAGAGCAAGTTCAAGATAAATCTCCAGAAAAAATCACCGCTACCTCGAATAATGATATTCCTCAAGAGATTATTGTCAAAGAATTTGATGTAGTGGGCAGCAGTATTTTCACCCCCCAAGAACTGCACCAGGCGGTAAAATCCTATCTAAACCGCCCTCTAACTTTACCTGAGTTATTTCAAGCTCGCAGTACCATTACCAAGCTTTATACCGATCAGGGGTACGTTAGCTCAGGAGCTTATATTCCTCCTCAAGAATTAAATAACGGGAAGGTGAAAATCGCTGTCCTGGAAGGCAAGTTAGAAGGAGTGAACGTTTCAGGAACCAAACACCTATCCTCTAATTACATTTCCTCCCGAATTAAAGCCGCCGCTGGCAAACCGATTAATGTCGATGCACTCCTCTCGGCATTGCAATTATTACGCCTTGATCCGCTGATTGAGAATGTATCTGCTGAACTATCTGCCGGGATTAACCCAGGAACTAGTTTACTGGATATCAACATCAAAGAAGCAGATGTGTTCCATGTTTCCACTAACTTTAACAATAGTCGATCGCCCAGTGTGGGGACAATGCAAAGATCGATTGGGATTAATCACGGCAATCTTTTGGGGTTTGGCGATCAGCTTAATCTGGAATATGCCAATACGAAAGGAAGTGATGCTTTTGACTTAGCCTATGGTTTTCCCATCAATACCAAAAATGGCACCATCAAAGCTGCTTTTGGCGTTAACTCAAATAATGTAATTGAAGACCCCTTTACGGCGATCGATATTGAATCGAAATCCCGTTACTATGAGCTAAGTTTACGCCAGCCAGTTCTGCTCAAGCCGAACCGTGAATTTGCCCTCGGCATGAGCCTTAGCCACACTGATAGTGAAACTTTTTTGATGAACGACAAATTTTATTTATCTCGTGGGGCAAACGATGATGGTGAAACTAAAATTAGTGCCGTTAGACTATTTCAAGAATTTGTCAATCGTAATGATAAACAAGTTCTTGCTTTTCGTTCTCAGTTCAGTCTAGGAGTAGATGCCCTCAACGCAACCATTAATAATGATGGAGAGCCTGATAGTACTTTTATCTCCTGGCGGGGGCAGAGTCAGTGGGTTAGAAGGTTAGATGAAGACTTTTTATTCTTGTTACGGGGGGATGCCCAGTTATCGGGGGGTAGCTTAGTCCCGTTGGAACAGTTTCGGATTGGTGGGGTGAATAGCACCAGGGGCTATCGCCAGGATTTAAGCTTGGGGGATAATGGTTTATTCGCCTCCGCTGAATTGCGTATCCCTGTGGTACGGTTTAAAAAATTTGATGGCTTGGTGCAGATTAATCCCTTCTTTGACGTCGGTACGGTATGGAATAATGAAAATATTGAAATTACTAATGCTACTTTACCCGCCTTAGGAGTTGGCCTGAACTTATCCCTGGGAGATAATTTTAATGCTCGCCTAGATTGGGGAATTCCTCTAACTTCCATCGAGACGAAAAATAACTCTTTACAAAAAAGTGGACTTTATTTCTCAGTCAACTCTAACTTTTTCTAGTATTTGCCTTGAAAAGCTTTTAGCTCTTAGCTCTTAGCTTTTAGCTTTGTTAAAATTAGCTAGTTTTAAGTTTCAATATGTAAGGATATAGTTTAAGTCTAATTTAAGAATTTTTGATGTCAGAAAAATGATTAATAGCCCCCCAGCAGCAGTAAATCAAGTTGTTAATATTCAAAAATTAGATCACTTTTTTGGCGAGGGCAAGCTGAAAAAACAGATTCTCTTTGATATTGATTTGACCCTTAATTCTGGGGAAGTAATTATCCTCAAAGGCCCTTCAGGTTCAGGCAAAACCACTCTTTTAACCCTGATGGGGGGGTTGCGATCGCCCCAATCGGGAAGTCTTCAGGTATTTGGAGAAGAGTTGGTGGGAGCCAAGAAAAATAAGCTGGTGCAAACGAGAAAGAATATTGGCTATATTTTCCAATCTCATAACTTGCTAGCTTCTTTAACCGCCAAGCAAAA
>JBJOPG010000267.1:0-5838 GCA_046050865.1 Cyanobacteriota bacterium | reverse complement strand
AACCTATTGCACCGACGAAATTATGGATTTAATTTCTGATAAGTAGGTTGGTCAAATTAATTAGAAGATGTTTTAGTAGGGAGTTGGGGAATTAGGGAAGTAGGGAAGTAGGGAAGTAGGGAAGTAGGGAATAGAGATAGCTAACTAATTGCCCTCAAAATTTATTTTGTTTTTGGTTTTATATTTAATTCCTCCTACCTACTTAAATAGGAAACTTAAATTATGCGAATTTTATTAGTAGAAGATGACGATCGCATTGCTCAACCTCTAGCGGAAGGTTTAAAAAATGAACATCATGTAGTCGAAATAGCTACTGATGGGATGGAAGGATGGGAATATGCTCAAGGGGCTGAATTCGATTTAATTTTGTTGGATTTAATGTTACCTAAATTAGATGGCATTGAACTATGTAAACGATTGCGAAAGTCTGAATCTAAGGCCTTAATTTTGATGCTAACTGCTAGAGATACCACTGATGATAAAGTGATTGGGTTAGATGCAGGCGCAGACGACTATTTAGTCAAACCTTTTAAACTCAAAGAACTGGCTGCGAGGATTAGGGCTTTATCCCGTAGAAGTTATGAACTCAAACCACAGGTTCTCAGTTACGCAGAATTGCAGCTCAATCCCATGCTAGGGGAAGTAACTTATAAAGGTAATGCACTTTTTTTAACACCCAAAGAATATTTGATTTTAGAATACTTTTTACGCCATCCTAAGCAAATTTTAACCCGCTCGGCAATTCTCGATCAGCTCTGGGAGTTTGACAACTCATCGGGGGAAGGAACGATTAAAACCCACATTACCAATCTACGTCAGAAGCTAAAAGCAGCAGGAAGCGAGGAAAATTTAATTGAAACAGTTTATGGTATTGGTTATCGGCTAGGGTCATTAAAAAATTAATTCTGGGTTATGGTGTTCCAAAAGATTCGCAATCGTTTCTTGATGCAGTCGCTCATGGTGGAAACCCCCAAGACCGCGCTGCATCGCTTATTTTTATCCAACCTACTTGTCTTAGCTTTAGTTCTACTAGGGTCTGCCTTTGTGATGCGTCTTGTGTTTGTGCGCAACCTCAAACAGCAAGTAAGTGAACAAATAACGGCAGTTGCTCAAGGAATAGCAGCTAGTGCAGAGTTTGACCAAGGATACTTAGAATCGGCAACCAAATTTCCTCCACAACAGTTAGAGGAGGCGCAACAAGCTTTTCAATGGTTTGATACTCAAGGAAAACTAATTGAACAACAGGGCCGTAACCGCTATATTTCTACATTACCCTTTTCCACCGAACCCACTATTCAAACTCAAATTGATGCAGTTGGGCTGGTAGTTGTTACCTTACCGATTGTTGAAAATAATCATAGACAGTTAATTGGCTACCTGCGCGGTAGTCAATCTTTATCAAAAGTGGACGAAACGATCGCCAGACTTGATGCGGGGTTGGCTGTAGGCGCACTCGTGGCTATTGTTCTGAGTAGTTTGGGGAGTGGTTGGCTTAACCTTCAGGCAATGCAGCCCATTGAAGAAAGCTTTAAGCGTTTGAGACAGTTTACTGCTGATGCTTCCCATGAACTGCGGAGTCCTTTAATGGCAATTAGTACTAATGCGGAAGTAGCTTTAACCTATCCTGAAGGAATGCGGGCTAGCGATCGCGATAAATTCCTGGCGATCTCCATGGCGATCGAGCAGATGTCCCAACTGACAGAAGATTTATTACTCTTAACCCGAACCGATCGAGTCTCTAGTTTTGCATCCCAAAGAATCGATCTAACAACTCTACTTATAGATTTGGTTAATCTATATAAACCCCAAGCAGATACTAAACAAATTGAGCTTAAAGCTGAGGTGCAAAGCGACTTATGGTTAATCGGCGATGGAGCCAAATTAGCACGAGCTTTTACCAATTTAATTCAAAATGCGATTCAATATACTCCAGCCGGGGGAGAAGTTGAAGTAAGTTGCGCTCGTATTGGTCGAGAACTGCTAACAACTGTAGAAGATACGGGGATTGGTATAGCTCCCGAACATCTCGATCGAGTATTCGATCGCCTGTGGAGAGCAGATAGTTCTCGCTCCTATTACGCAGGCGGTTCTGGATTGGGGTTGGCAATTGCACAAGCGATTATTAGCAACCACAAAGGGACAATTACCGTTACTAGCCAGCAAAATGTTGGCAGTTGTTTTGTGGTGTGTTTATCAGCAGCTACAGAAGATAGTCGCTGGTAATTTGAGCTGCACACCAGTTTATCTAGCCAATTAGTCAATTAGCCAAATTTAAAAATCTTGCAAACTTCTTGACGGTTGCTGCTTAAAGTAACAGTATTCAACATCAATCAAACAATAGTCGAATACGAAAGTAAATATGAGTAATCGTCAATAAAATTCTGTAAATCACTTTATTTTATGTAATTTTGCATATTTAAACTTGAACTTGAAGACCAAGAGAGATAAACATTATGAACAAGATGTTAAATCGAGTTCCAGAGGTAACACTTTATTTCTGGATTATCAAAATTATGGCAACTACTGTCGGTGAAACTGGAGCAGATTTTCTAGCATTTACGATGAACTTTGGTTTAGCTGCTACCTCCTATCTAATGAGTGCCTTACTAGCAGTTGTACTTTGGAATCAGTTTAGGCTTAAACGGTATATTCCCGTAAGTTACTGGGCAGTTGTAGTATTAGTCAGTATTGTCGGTACATTAATTACCGATCGCTTGGTAGATGAAATGGGAGTGAGTCTTGTAACCACTACCATAGCTTTCAGTATTGCTTTGTTAGGTTTATTTGCCTGGTGGTATCTCAGTGAAAAAACATTGGCGATGCACTCGATTAAAACAACGAAAAGAGAACTGTTTTACTGGGGTGCAATTTTACTGACCTTTGCTTTGGGTACGGCAGCAGGAGACTTATTAGCAGAAGGTACGGGGCTGGGTTATGCAATTTCAGCACTGCTGTTTGGGTTTGTAATTGCTTTAATTGCGATCGCTTATTACCGCTTTGGTTTGAACGCAGTTTTAACCTTCTGGCTAGCATACGTTTTGACTCGTCCCTTGGGAGCATCGATTGGCGATTTACTATCTCAACCAATTAAAAACGGTGGACTTGGTTTAGGAACAGTGGGAACTACCGTCAGCTTTATCACTACTATTGCCATCCTCATTGTCTACTTAAGCATGAAGCAACAGAAACCAGCCTAGTTATGAACTTGTACTTGTTTTAAGCAAATTGCCATCAGCTTCAGTACTATTCTTTTTTACTCGTGAGCCAGAAATAAACAAAATTCAAACATTGTCAAGGGGCTTCTCCTCGGCGATCGCTTTTCTGATATTAGCAGTTGTCTTGTTCTTTTCAGCACAAAATGAGAGACAAAACCAGAAAAAAGTGCATTACTGAATCAAATACATAGATATTCAACTAATCAGCTAAAAACTCATGAAACGTCTTTTCCGTAAATATCATCGCACTCTAGCGATTATATTGAGTTTGCCAATCTTCCTAACGGTTATCACTGGTGTTGCTTATAGCATTTTTAATGACTGGCTGGGACAAGAATCCATTGGAGAAGTGATGTTACAGATTCATACTATGGAAGTTTTGCATCTAGAAGAAATTTATCCATTGCTTAATGGTATCGGCATGATTGGTTTATTAATTACAGGGTTATCTATGACAAGATTATTTAGCAAGCAAAAGTAAAATTTAACGATTAGTCAAATCAAAAGTATCAAAGGGGATCATTGAAGCGAGAACTAATTTAAGGTCGTAATTTTCCTTGGCGTTTAAGTTAGCGATCGCTTTAACCCTGTCTAGCCAAGGATAGTCTAGAGTCAATCTTTCTTAATCATGGTGCCAGTCTCTGGTTACTTCAAACTTATCAGGTAGGAGGCTGGGATGAAGATATTTAACCTATTTCGCCAACAAAATTATGGATTTGAAACAAAAGCTATAAGCTATAAGCTTTTATCTCAACGATCACATGGTGGAAGCTTGAATCGTACTATTGAAGCCTTTAAGGCGATCGCTTAAGTTGCAGAATTCTAAAATACTTATCTGATTGTTCGTTTAATATTTTGTAATGCTCGCTTTTTTTAATTCTATATATAATACGGTCATATGATTGTGTAATGTCAAATGGATTCAAGTAAATCAAAACCTTGATGAATTAGTTTGTTAGTGGCTAATAATAATTAATTTGTAATTGCTTTTGTGTATTCAAAGGCTGTATTGGCTGCAATTTTGATGTGCTGATAAAAAGCAGATTTGAATTGACTAGTGCTTTTTTACTGAATTGTTTTGGCTAAAAAAATAGTAATCATTATTAATATAACGATTTTCAAGTTAACTATTAAGATCGATAAGTTTCACGATTTCTAAATTTTGGTCGCAATTTGATTTAGGAGAAAAACCATGAGTTCTGCCCTACAGGTTCCTACCCGTCAGCAAAAATCTCTACCTAAAAAATATAGTCAAGTAATTGAAATTTTACTGAGTCAGAATATTCAAGTTCTCACGGAAGAAGAAGCCCAATCTCAATCAAATCCTTGGGATATTATCTGTCAAAGCGATCGCCGTAACGATGTACTCCAACAATTTAGCCAACATAAAAGTTTGGGTTTAGGCAATACCTATGTATCAGGATTTTGGCGTTGTCCCAGAATAGATTTATTGTTTAAGCGTCTGTTTGATCTCAATCTAGAAACTAGGCAGAATTCCATTTTATTTGAGATGCCCAATTCACCCTCTTTAATTTTGGAACAACTGCTGTATAAATTTTTCAATATCTCCTTGATTAAGGAACGGGATGTCGCCAAAATTCACTATGATCTGCCGACAGAGATATATGAGGGCTTTCTTGAAGAGTCGATGAAATATACGACTGGAGACTGGACGGGACTAGAACCAATTCCCGAAAACTTAAACGCCGCCCAAAGACAAAACCTAGACTATTGGGTTGATGAACTACAAATTCAAGATGGCGATATTATTCTCGATTGTGGCTGTGGCTGGGGAACTTTGCCCCAACATTTAGCAAACCGTTTTGCTCTTACCTATATTGGAATTACAATTTCCGATGTCCAGGTTGATTACTGCCGTTCCAAATTTTCTGGCATAGATAATTATTATTTCTACAACCACAGCTACCATAATCAATACCAAGATATTCTTGCCGCATCTGGGATTGACCACATCACCAAGTGTATTTTCTTGGAAACCATTGAACATGGGGGAACAAAAAACTGGCCAAATATTTTGAAAAATGTACGTCAAGTTATGAGCCAGGATGGAATGCTAGGAATTCAAACCATTGGCTCAGATCACCCCACCTTAGTCTGCGACCCTTATATCAATCGCTATATTTTTCCTCATCTATCCCTAGGCTCTCCTTCCGAGTTAGGCAAGGCGATCGAAGCCAATCGTCAGTTTATCAAGTGCCAAGAACATAACATTGCCACTAGCTATCCCGCCACTTTGCGCGCTTGGAATTACTATTTTCAGAAAAATTGGCATGATATCGAACCTCACGTCGCCAAGATCATCAAGACAACACCGTTTTCGACCACAGAAGAATGGAAACGTCATTGGGAGTTTTATTTATTACTGGCTACTGGTGCATATGAAGCAGGAACTTATCCCCAACTCTATCAACTGACTGCCAAACCCAATTTTTTTGTTAGTTAATAGTTTTGTAGTTTTAGTTAATTGCGAATTTTTCTCAAAGGAAGAACTGGACAAACTAGGTGAAATATTTGCTTGAGGTTCAAAATTAGCTGTACCATGTTGTGGAGAGCTAATTAGTCAAATCATGAGAATCTTGCTTATCGATGACGACGAACAGTT
>JBJOPG010000266.1:0-5961 GCA_046050865.1 Cyanobacteriota bacterium | reverse complement strand
TATTTCTGAAGTGATAACGACCTCTTTGCGATCTAGCCTCGGTTTGACTATATTTTAATTCTCTGGCGACCTCTCCAACCAGCGGAATGTGGGTTAATCACATTGGTCAAAAAATTTCCCAAGTCTCAGGTCGGGAAGAATTCGATTATCAGTTCTACGTTGTCATGGACGATAATTTCAATGCTTTTTCTCTGCCTGGAGGAAAAATATTTGTTAATGCAGGGGTAATTATGCAAACAGATTCGGAGGCGGAATTAGCAGGATTATTAGCTCATGAGATTTCCCATAGCGCCCTCTCCCATGGTTTTCAATTAACGACAAAAGGTAATCTAACCGCCAATATCGTTAGCTATCTTCCTTATGTGGGCAATACTGCCAGTAGTCTAATTGTTCTTAACTATAGTCGTGAG
The DNA here is from genome assembly GCA_046050865.1 of Cyanobacteriota bacterium. Lineage (GTDB taxonomy): Bacteria > Cyanobacteriota > Cyanobacteriia > Cyanobacteriales > Xenococcaceae > Waterburya. The sequence goes on along the minus strand of JBJOPG010000266.1, from coordinate 5,551 downwards.
ATGGAAAAGCAGGCAGACGTCTTCGGTACTAGAATCCTGGTTAATGCTGGTTATGCTGCTGATGGGATGCGCAATCTAATGGCTAAACTAGACGAGTCTCGGAAGGAGGATGATCCAGAACCCCCTGAGTGGTTATCTAGTCACCCCAATAACCAAGAAAGAATTGCTTACATGGAAAAACTAGTGGTGGAGCAAAATCTTGATCGATATGCCTATGAAGGAGTGTATCGTCATCAACACGTTAAACAATTAGTCCAAGAAAAATGGCAAAAATACGTTAAATGTACGGAAAAAATCACCACTATCGAAGAAGCTAAAGTCTGTGCGGGAGAAAAAGATTAGGTAGTAGGTAGTGGGTAGTGGGTAGTGGGTAAAAACTTCTGACTCCTATATTGACTATTCCTCAAAACAAACTTGATGACCTGCTACTTATGCTGATATAAACTGCGAGGATCAAGGGCATCCCTGAGACCATCCCCCAGAAGGTTAAAGGCTAAAACGGTCAAAATGATTAACAAAGCAGGGGGAATAATTAACCAGGGTTGTAAGACTAAAATCGAGGCGTTAGTAGCAGAAGATAGCAGATTACCCCAACTAGGATCTTTAGCTTGAATTCCTAAACCAATTAAGCTTAAAACCGATTCAGCAATAATAAAACCTGGGACAGCTAGGGTCGCAGAGATAATAATATAGGTGGCGGTTTGAGGCAAAATATGGCGCACGATAATATATAGCGGATTGGCTCCCATGGCATTTGCCGCCTGAACAAATTCTTGCTCTTTAATTGATAACACTTGCCCCCTGACGACCCTTGCCAACCCTGCCCAACTGATTAGGGAGGTAATTAGCACGATGACCAAAAAAGTTTGAGCGCTAGTTAAGCCTTCGGGAATCACCGCCGCCAAAGCAATGAGGAGATAGATTCCGGGGATGGTCATTAAAACTTCCACTAAGCGCATGATGATGGCATCGATCGCTCCCCCAAAATAGCCAGATATTCCCCCTGCCAACATCCCCAAAGGATAAGATACAGCTATTCCAGCTAGTCCAATAAACAGGCTGATTCTGCCCCCAAACAGCAGACGACTAAACAGATCTCTACCTTGTTCGTCCGTACCCAGGATGTTAATTTGAGCTGTGCCGAGAGTACCAAATAGGTGCCTAGCTAAGGGGATACCAGGAAAAAGCGTAACGGGCTCAAAGCTAGGGGGTAGGGGCAAGGATAGTTGAAATAAATTGTAGGGAGTACCTTTGACGAAAAGACCAAGCGGGGTAGGGCGATCGCGATCAATTACCAAGAGGCGATCGCCTGTATTCAGATCAGTCTTACCTTGAGCTGTGGGATAAACGAACGGTCTGGTGAAATTCCCTGAAGTATCCCGCCAATGAATTGGGGTGGGTGGTAACAAAGACCCATCTTCTTGAGAATCATAGGGGGAGTAGGGGACTAGAAAATCCGCAAAGATCACCGCCAGATAAAAAGTAATCAGGATCGCGGCACCGATCCGCGCCAAACTATTTTGCTTGAGTTTCTGCCACCAGTTCATAAAATTAGTAAAATTAGTAAATTATTAAAACCGCGAAGCTATAAGTTTACAGCTTAGAGCTTTTATTCAACAGGACTAACCTTAGCCTTGTGGAGTAACTTATCTCCCTGTTTGTAGCCCACATAGCGTACTTTTACCAGTTCCCCTGGTTGAGCGATACCTTTCATTAACTGGTGCTGCTGCGGATCGTAGGCTAATTCTTCCCCCACCGTGGCAATAGGGTCAACATTCCACTGTTTCAGAAGTTGTTCTACAGGTTCTACTAAAGCCAGTAGCCTGGTGGCTGGTAATTGAGGATTTTGGCGGACAGCAGTCACCGCCGTGGGCCATTGTAAAAGCCAGGATTCAATGGTAGCTAGGCTCATCTGTTGAAACTCCACCTGGAGGGTTTGTTGTAGCTGAGTCATCTCCTGTTGTAATTTTTGATATTCTTGACGACAGGCTAACAGGGCATGGTCATCCCGAGGGAGAGTTACAGATTGATCTTGGATGCGATCTTGATCGCATGCTGGTTCAAGGGATTGAGAGAGAGATTGTGGGAAATTTTGTGGAACGAAGGTTTGGAGCAAACTATCCACGGAAATTTTCAGAGCTTGAGCAACTTGAGCGATCGCGCCGACAGAGATATTAAGGATGAGACCCTGCTGAATTCTCATTAACTGTAGTCGAGGCACTTTTGCCACTTGGCTCAACTCGTTAAGGTCGGCGATGCCTACCTGTTGCATCAGATTTTGGAGACGCTCTTGGTTGGTTTTAGCTAAATCTTGATTCATTTTTACTGTCGAACATTTAATTTAGAACATTACCAAATCAGTATTGAGCAAGCTGATAGTATTCTCTGATTTTCGGGAACTATTAAGAGGAAGACTGTTCAAAATGATCATAAATTGTCATACCGATTTTTGATTAATTATCAGTCAGAGAGACCCCGCCCTAAAACGACGGGGCTTCCTCTGACTTCGTGAAAACGATTATTAAAATGCTTATAGTTTACCCCTTATCGCTTAAATCACAGTCTGAACTCCCATTGCGATCGCGTTTATTAAGAGGAAGTTTGTAATGACGACTGCCAAAAATGCAACTAGTCATGCTCGGACTCATGTTCAACACTTTACAGCCACTAAACAAGTTAAATTTTTTGACTCCCTCAAAGAATCTCGATTTAGCGGTCAGCTAGTTATCTCCGATAAGCAAGACAATACTTGGGTAATGTATCTTTACCTAGGTCGAATTGTCTATGCTAGCGGAGGAGTTCACCCCATTCGGCGGTGGCGCAGACATGTTGTTGCATATTGTCCTGAAAGACTAGCTAATATTGAAGAATTACAGTTATCCCTAGCTAATATTGCCCAGGAAGAATCGCGAATTTCCTGGGAATATAAGTTACTGTCAGCTTGGATCGATCAAAGCAAAATCAGTCGTGAACAAGCGACTAAAGTGATCCGCGCGACGATCGTCGAAGTACTCTTCGATATTACCCAAGCCATAGAAATATATTGCGAATTAGTCAAAGACAATTTATTAACCACTAGGCTGATCTTAATTGATGCTGAACAGGTGATTAAAGAGTCAAATCAACTATACTCTAGCTGGCGAGAGGCTAAGGTAGCGGATCGCTCTCCCGATTTAGCACCGATGATTCACCATCCCGAAGCACTTAAAAATAGGACTTCGCCCCAAGTTTATCAAAATCTTAGTCAACTTCTAGACGGGAAACAAACTTTACGGGATCTCAGTGTGCGCATGAAGCGAGATGTTACCACTGTGACCCTTTCTCTCTTACCCTATGTGCAGTTGGGTCTGGTGCAGCTAGTGGCTGTAGAGGATATTCCACCTCCGGTATCTACCCCCGTAGCCCAAAAACTGTTAAAAACTACAACTTCTCGTCGGTTGACCATTGCCTGTATTGACGATAGCCCCATTATCTGTCAGACGATGGAAAGTATCATCAGCAACGCAGGATATAACTTTATCAGCGAAATGGATGGCTTACGGGCGATCGCAGTGTTGTTGAGTCGCAAACCAGACCTAATCTTTTTGGATTTGGTGATGCCCAATACCAATGGCTATGAAATCTGTTCCCAATTGCGCAAGCTGTCTTTTTTCAAACAGACACCGATTGTAATTCTCACAGGCAATGATGGGATTGTCGATCGGGTACGGGCAAAAATGGTTGGCTCTACTGATTTTCTGGGTAAGCCAGCTCAAGCAGAACAGGTGTTAAGCACCATTGAAAAATACGTAGTGCAGAACAAAAAACAGTGATTGATTATAAATTGAGGTGACATTTGCTATGGGATACACTCTAGTTGTTGATGATTCTGCGACGGAAAGGTCAATTATCACAGGCTGTTTACAAGAAATTGGGGTTAAAGTCTCTGTTGCTCTCAGTGGCGAAGAAGCCTTAGCAAAAATCCAGCAAGATTTTCCCGATCTCATTGTCCTAGATATTGTTTTGCCAGGACGCAGTGGTTTTGAAATCTGTCGCGAGTTAAAGGGTTCAGAGCAGACAAATAAAATTCCGATTATTCTTTGTTCCACTAAAGGAACTGAAATGGACAAGTTTTGGGGGATGAAACAGGGAGCAGATGCTTATATCCTCAAGCCTATTAACCAGGAGGAATTAGTCAGCAAAGTTAAAGAATTAATGGGGTAAAAGTTGCCCCCAGTACTTTGAAGATATTTGAGGTCATTTCTACTGTGTCTAATCCATTTTCCCAAGCTAGCCCCTCTGTTCTTAAGGGGCAGGCGACCAATTCAAACTCGTTACAGTATCTTAAATTTCAACTTTATCCTGACACCAAGGCAATGTTGCCCATTGCCCAAATTACCGAGGTGCTCAAAATTCAGTTAAGGCAAATTATGCCAATTCCGCAAATGCCGACTTGGGTTATGGGGGTTTATAACTGGCGGGGAGATATTCTCTGGATGATTGATTTAGGACAATTACTGGGTTTAGATTCTTGGTATCAACATCAGCACGAGCGACTGTTGCATTCCGCGATTGTCTTATCTCCTGATCGAGAGGACCACCAGAGTGAGCATCAAATGCACCTCGGTCTGATGGTTGCGGGCATCGATGATTTAGCAACCTGCAATAGTGAGGCAATTCAAGGAACAGTTGGTTCTCCCCTCAATCATCTTGCTAGTAACTTTTTAACAGGGTATTGGCTTAACTCTTCAGGAGAAATGATTTTAGCTCTTGATGGACAAGCGATCGCCTCCGCTATGCCGAAAACACCTCATTAAATTACTATTAAATATTTTTTATTTTATTCACTTACTACCTGTACGGGCGAACGACGACGCGAAGCTAATCCTTTAGGGCGTTCTCCCCTACCTACTACCTACTACCTACTACTTACTACTTAACTAAATTTACCTATCTCAGTTCCTATGAATAACCGACCCCATTCCGCCAACCAAGCTGATCTATCCCCATCATCTTTAAGACAACGGTTAGATGATTTGCCGATCAATCGTAAAACCAATTTGATTCCTTGGTTTAGTTTTGGTGGTTTAATTCTCTTCATGGGAGTAGGAAGCTTAATTCTCCAAGGAACTCTCCAACATCAGTTAGCAGCACAAACTGATTCTAAACTTGAGGTTAAAAGTAAAATTATTCGCTTATCGGGAGTTCAACTGAACGGTAATTTAGCCGCCTTAGAAGCAACTATAGCTGCGGTTACCGAAGAGCAAGGTTATAGCGCTGCTTATGTAGTTCAGGAGGATGGCAGTATCACCCTCGCCTCATCTTCCGCCAACATGGCAGGGGTGATCAGCAGTGGTGTTACTTTACCAGATCAGCAAATTCTGGAGCAGGCAATCAGTAATCAGGGCACAGTAGTTCATCAGAAAACTAAGATTGAGGGACAGACTTACGCTTTAGCTGCCCAAACAATTGACAACGGTAAAGGTCAGCCAAGGGCAATTTTGGTTCATGGAACTTCCGTCAAGCCGATTAATCAGATTCTCCAAAGTAATTTGCTTGCCCAGTCAGCCTT
>JBJOPG010000265.1:0-5976 GCA_046050865.1 Cyanobacteriota bacterium | reverse complement strand
ACCATTGACCCCAAAAGCAATAATCCACAAGCTGTCTGTCACCGTAGTGTCTACGAATTCTCCATCTGTATTATCTTCATAGACTCGGTTGCGACTCCATCCTCCCCAACCGAAAAATTTCCTTAATCTGGCTTTGTCACCTAAAACTTCTTCGTTATTTAACCTAAACTCCAAAGACCAAGCTCGATCTGCACCTGCCACCTCTTCCGCCACAGCAACGATCTCCTCGGAGTGTTCTGCGGTAAAAGTGCCAGTTGCCCCCAATAAGATATAGGAAGCAATCATGACAATCAAAACCAACAGAGGTAAGGCTGAACGCAACCATTTGGCAGCTAATAAAATAACCATTCCGTAGAGAAAATAAGCGTATGCACCAGTAGACTTGAGGAGAATAAATGTGATCAGTAACACTGGCATGTACCATGCGATCGGCAATCCTGCCACTCTATCAATCACTTTCCCCTGCCACAACCAGATGCCAATTAATGTAGCAGCCATCATCCACATACCCACCGCTAAACCATGTTGCATAAAAACAGTGGGTCTAAAGCCACCGTAACGAATTGACTGGGCAATTTCTCTAAAACCGTCATAGCCATACACCAGACGATGTAGCTGAGGACTGGTGGCAACTTCCACTAAGCAGAAAGGTATATATAATAATCCACCAAGAAAAATTCCCGTTGCTAATTGACCCATGCCACTGAGGTTATTGAGATAGATCCTGCCGATCAAATAAGGAACTCCATAGGTCAAAATAGTTTTCAGAGATGCAGAGATACCATCGTAAACACCTAAATCATTACTAATGGATGAAGCTAAAGGACAGAGACACCAAATTGCCATTGGTAAATCGAGCCAGCCAAATTGAAAAGAACGAAAACGTTGACGATCATAAAAAAAAGTGGCGAGCAAGATGCTATAACATGTGGCAGATAACTTGTCATAGTTAGGAATTAAAGGTAGAGCAAATTGCACCCCCTCAGGTAAGAACAACGAACCCATAATAAAACTGATCACCACCGCATTAGGGGCAGAAAATCGTTTAAATAGATAGAAAACCAATGGAATCCAGGCAATGATTACGAACTGTGCTTGAAGACTCATATATTTGCAGTTAAATTAGCTAAACTTGCTCGATAATAGGAAAAATGTCTTAATGCTGATCTAATTTTGCAGGAGAACCCTTTGTCAGAGAATTTGTCAGAGAATTTTTGGCATCCCAAAAAATCGGCGGCGTAATCTTTTTCAAGATGTGTTTCAGGGTTGAATTTGCCAATAAAGGGGTGCGTGTTTTAACATCTTCTGACTCTGTAGTTTTGAAGATAGTTGAATGTTTGGCAGAAACTTCTTCTGGCGGTCTACCATTGCTGTAATAGTAGAGAGCTAAAGATTTACGAGTCCATCCTTCGGGACAGTTTAAGGGATGAGGATGTCCATGATAAGAAACATCGGTGGTGTTGAAAATCACACAACGATTGAAGATCGGTAAAATCTTTTGTTCGCAACGGGTCATCTCAGAGTCCCACATTTCAAAATGACCACCATATTCTTCTTGCCAATTTTTATTGAGATAAATCAGTAAATTTAGGCGACGATCTAAGTTCAACTTGCGATGATGATTAAAATCAGCATGAATTTTAAGGTATCCTCCTCGTTCAATCTGGTGCAAACCACCCCCGACAAAATGAGGGTCAGGAATAATTCCTGAGATTCCTGTTAAGTTTTCTAAAAAGTTAATAAAAGTAGAGGAATTTAGTTGATATAAAAGTAGGCGAGTTGATTCTCCCATCTGCAATTCAGAAGTGGATGCAAGTTTTTTTTCGGTCGTTGTATCAAAATGTTTCCAATGAATCTTCCCTGGTTGAGGAAATTCTCTCAAAATCTGCTCCAAGATAAATTCTGGCAAAAAGTTATCAATTACAATATGGGGAAAGGGATGTCCTTGAGAATATGTCTGTTGATATTTAGTAGCTAAATCTTCTAGATATTCTGGATTGAGAAAAAAAGTTGTTGTAGTATTGTTCATTATTATATTTTTTAAAAATTAATGTTTTTTTTGTGCTATTTAGCTATTCCAATGAGATAAATCACGTTGTAAAAAATCAGCTAGTTGTTGGTTCGGTTGACGATATTTCTCTAGGAGAATTTGACGCGTTTCTGGAAGCATAGGAGGAGGTAAATCTTGTTTTTTTTGCCATTGTTGGTATTGTAATTGCTTTAATATTTGATAGCAGCGATCGCGTGCTGTTTGCGACAGTAAAGCTTTGGCTTGGATTGCGCCTGGGATTTTTTTCCAAGGAGACATTAACTGTTGGCGAATAAACCATTCAGAATGATCTTGGGCTTTGTTAGCGACAATTAGTCCTTTTTGGATTAAATCAATTTTGGAATCAACCTTGATAAAATCAAGAGTTTTTTTGATTGTGTTAACAGGTTGCTGAATTAAATCCTCCATTAGCAAAAATAAGAATGATTCTTGGGGAAAAAATTGCAGAAATTTAGTAATTTGTTTTAGATAATAACTACTGTCCAAAAATTCACTTTGATGTTCAATGGTTTGTTCAAAGGTTTCAAATGATTTTTTCTGATGTCGCCAGCCTTCTTTTTGTTTATGAACATAAAAGGAATAAGCGCAATTTACAGGATGACGCATGATATATATCAGTTTGACATTAGGAAGTGCTTGGGCAATGCGCTCTGCGGCTCGGGGATGCTGTTGCGATCGAGAATAGGTGGTAGAGGCTTCGCCACAAACCTGTTCTGGTTTAGCTTCATTAAAAAGGGAACTATACCAATTTATTCCTTGAGCAAATTGTGTATCGACGGCAAAAAAATCTGGCTCTTTGGGTGTACTCAGATAAACTTGCGGATGACGACATAAATATTGATATAAGGTCGTTGTGCCTGACTTCGCACCACCAATAATCAAAAAATCTGGTAGACGCATTATTTTTATTTGTTTAACTAGGTAAGGTTGATAACAGGTAGATCTATGCCGATGAGAGAGCGAACAACTAACATCAGCATCACTAGTCCCAAAAAAACGGTGGTAGCTTGCAGATCCTGTTGCAGACAAAGTAATTTTTCTCGCCACAAACCGTACGTAACAGCTATATAAGTAGGAAGATCATTTAAAGCAATGACTACCAAAGCGCCTAAAATGCCAAAGTTCGTAAATCCCAGAGGCAGGCCAATCACAATGAATAGAAAGCGGTAAAAAGCTCCCCAAGCTGCATATTGAGGTTTGCCTAAGCCACTAAGACAACGACCAAGAGTTTCTGAAAGAACTGTGGGCCAAATGCCTAAACCCAGAATCGGCAGCATCCAAGTCGCTGCCAGGTATCTTTCATCGTAGAGTCTTGAAATTAGTAGATCACCAAAACTGACGATCGCCACCACAATTAAAGTCAAGATTAGCAGTAGTCGCCAGCGTTGCTGTTTGATTTTAATTCGCAGTTCTTGGCGAGGTCGATCCGCTCGTCGCGAAATCAAAGGAAAAATTATCGCCGAACCAACTTTCATCACGATTTGTCGGGGGATTTCAGAGATCGTAAAAGCGATACTATAGACACCCAACATTTCTAAGGACAGCATTTTTCCTAGCATTAAACGGTCTACCTGAGAAGCTAGAAATGTCATTGCCGTGGCAATCATGATCCATTTGCCAAAAGTGGTGATTTCTTTAATTACTTCCTTATTCCAGGCAAAACGATTAGGTTCTCCTGAATTTAGATAATGACTTAAGAGCATTTTGCTTACTCCCGAGGCTAAAGTACCAGCCACTAAAGCCCAGATTGTCGGATTAAACCAAGACCAAATAACCATGACTATTAAGGAAATAATTTGGGTGATTATTTCAAACATGGTTAGTTTGCTAATTTTCATCTGACGATTTAAACTAGCAAGGCTGGTAGAGGTGAAACCCATAATAATTGAGTTAAAACCAACCACTGGCAGTAGCCAAGTTAATCGAGGTTCTTCATAAAATTGAGCCACGGGAAAAGCGATCGCTATACAGCCCAGCCAAACTGCAAAACTCCGAACTATTTGGATTGTCCAGGCAGTATTGAGAAAAACGGGCTCATTTCCTCGTTTATTTTGAATAATACTAGGACGGATACCAATATCGGTAAATAAGGCTAAACCAGTGAGAAAAACATTAACTAATGCCATGAGTCCAAAAAGTTCTGGAACTAAGAGGCGAGTTAAGATTAGGTTACTGCCAAGTCTTAAACTTTGACTGATTCCATAGCCAGTAATAGTCCAAACCGTCCCATTAATAGCTTGCTTGCGAATAGTAGCTGTTGCCATAATTTTAAAAAATTTTTGATCGATTGCTATTCAATGTCATTAAAAAAGTTTTAACTATTGCTGGCGACAGAAATAATCGTAGTCTGGGGATTTTGGCTAAGCTTGGGAGTAGTTAGGGAGCCTGGGATGCTCTGGTTAGCGGTCTGGCGGAAAAGATTCCCCAGTTTCTGAGCTTCTAGAGTAACGTTATGTTGTTGTCTGACCCGTTCTCTTCCCACCTGGCTCATTTGCTCTAGCTCTTGTGGTGGTAACTGCAAGGCGTGACGCATGACCGAAGTTAGAGCTTCAACAGACCCCGAAGGTACTAACCACCCACAGTGGTTATTTTCTAATAGTTCGGGAATACCCGCGATGTAAGTACTAATGACAGGACGACTCAAGGCTAGGGCTTCCATAATTACCACTGGTAGACCTTCTGCAAAGCTGGGTAAGACCATTATTTGTGCAGCTAAAATTTGTTGCCTAACAGCAGCATTACTCAGCCAGCCAGTTAGTTCAACATGTTGTTGTAATCCATATTGGACAACCATCGCCTCAATTTGAAGTCTGAGAGGCCCATCTCCCACTAGAATTAATTTAAACTGCCATCCTTCAAGAGCTAGCTGCCTAGCCGCAGCTAATAAGACAAAATGTCCTTTTTGTTCTCCTAATCGCGCCACACAAACGAAACTTGAATTCTGGGGGATAGGAGTCGGAATCTGAGCAAAGAATGGTTCATCTAAACCACAGTGAATTATGTGAATTTTTGACCAATCAGCGCGATCGCACCAGCGGTAAAGTTGACTTTGGCAATAAGAACTAATTGCTGCCACAAAAGTTGCTCGCTTGATTTTTTCCCCTAATGCCAGGATGATCGCTCGATCTATACTTTCTGGTCCATGAACTGTAAAACTATAAGTTGGCCCCCCCAAGGCATTACATAACATGGCAACTGCTGTAGGATTAAAAGCAAAATGAGCATGAATATGAGAGATGCCTGCTTCCTTAGCCCAACGCAGCAAAAGACAAGCTTCGGCTAAATAGGCTACGTGAATCAGCAGACCTCGATCTTGACCCCAGCCGATCTTAAACATCAGTCTCAAAGTACGCCAAAAACGTATCGGTCTGGTGATGATAGTTAGGAGCAAACTAAATAGTAGAACTCTAATTCCAGCTTTTAAAATAAATCGAGTTTTTTCAAGTTCTAATTGATCAGCCTGATCTACTAATTCTGAGACGGAGCGAATCGAAAAACGTTCAACATTAATCCCTAGTTCCTCTAGAGCAGCAATTTCTCTTCTGATAAAACTATGACTAATGGCAGGATATTGATTGACCAAGTAAGCAATTTTCATAATTAATAAACTACTTAAGATAATTTATGATTTTAATAATTAAATATATTTAAATAGACAGTTATTCTGGTCGCATCATCATTAAAGAACGATGATAAAACTATTGTTATGCATAGCTGTTAATTAGTATTTGTAAATTATTTATATTTTTTTGTTGAAGATTATTGTTTGAAAATAGATTTTAAAGTAAATTATTTCTTATGGATGACTATTATATTATTTGTAATTCTATGTTCATTCATAACAACTATTAATTCAGTCATAACATCTGACAATCAAATGTAGCAAGCTATCTCCAATTAAATACTCTTTTCTTCACAGAGACTTT
>JBJOPG010000264.1:0-5989 GCA_046050865.1 Cyanobacteriota bacterium | reverse complement strand
GTACAGCCAGGAGTTAAAATGGCAGCTTTTGATCAACAAGCTAGAGCCATCGGTTGGGAATTGCGTATGGCTCCTTCTACCTATCGTACCGCTAGCATTGGCGGCTTTATCGGTGGTGGTAGTGTGGGGATGGGTTCCATCAATTATGGACAAATTAGCGATCGCGGTAATCTCCATCGAGTGCGTTTAGTAACCATGGAAGAGCAACCCAGGGTCATGGAGTTAGTGGGAGACGAGGTGCAAAATGTACTTCATGCTTATGGAACGACGGGCATCATTACCGAATTAGAAATTCCCTTGGCTCCTGCTTATCCCTGGCAAGAAGCGATCGCCATTTTCGATGATTTTATGACTGCTGCCAAGTTTGGACAGGCTCTGAGTGATAGCAACGGGATAGTGAAAAAACTCGTGAGTATTCATGCGGCACCAATTACCCGCTACTTTACGGCACTGCAAAACTATATCCCAAAAGGCAAGCACTGCGCGCTGTTGATGGTTTCAGAATATGATTTTGCCGCTGTTCGGGATCTTGTTAAAGAGTACAAAGGAGCAATAACCTATAATCAGCAAGGTTCGGCGCTCAAAGGCAATAGTTTACTAGAATTCACCTGGAATCATACAACTCTTCTGGCTCGGAGCTACGATCGCAATTTAACCTATCTCCAAACCTTTTATTTCACCCTCGAAAGACTGGAGCAACTAGATCAGCAATATCAACAAGAGGGCGGTGAAGCTGAAGTTATGATTCACCTCGAATTTTTACGGGCAGGAAATAGGGCTATCCCTGCGGGACTACAGTTAGTCCGCTACACGACGGAGGCAAGACTCCAGGAAATTATTCGCGACCATGAAGCTCAAGGAGCTTTTATTGCTAACCCTCATGTCTATACCATTGAAGATGGTGGTAATAAACAAATCGATCAGCAAAAAGTTGCCTTTAAGCAAAAAGTTGATCCTTACGGATTATTGAATCCGGGGAAGATGAGAGGGTATGACAAGTTTAGCTCTTAAAAACTTGATCACCACAGCGCCCACCCGACTGTCTCTAACTTCAAAATGAACGAAGAAAATTTCTATCTTTCGATAGAACAGATCTAAAACCTCAGAAGGATTTCTAGGGCTTATCTTCTGCGAGAAATTAAAAACTTAATAATCAAAATATGGTACAAAACAAAAAAAACAATGCCAGACGAAGTTTTTAATAAAAATCTGCCGGAAGTCGATCCGACCGAAGTTGAGGATACCAGAGTTGCGATCGCCGACGAACACGGCTCTTTTCTAGAAAAAGTGATGGTTCGAGGTGGACTTGGCGATCCTTATGACGCGAGAGATATTACTGAAGTTGTTTTTCGGGTTATGCGCGACGTGATGACAACAGAAACAGCCGATCGTGTTGCAGCAGAATTAGACGAAGAGGTAATGGATACTAAAGAGAAAGCCTTACAAATGGAAGTAGTCGATCTTTGGAAGGATACCAATCCCATTGTCGGGTTTTTGAGTCGAATCCGCCCACCTCTAAAAGGAAAAGGGCTTTTGGGGATTAGCTCCGATTTATTTGTCTCCAGAGTTGCCAATGAAGGCGGATTAATGCCGACGACTAGCCCAGAAAAAGTTATTTCTGCCGTATTTTCTGCCACCAAAGAGGAACTTTCTGAAGAAAGAATTCGAGAAGTTGCCAATTGGCTACCCGATCAAATACAACAACTTTGGCTACAAGCCTAGATTGTTTTATTTAGCGATCGCATAACAGCAACAATCTCTAAGTTGATCACTAGGGTTGGGATGTATTATCCATCCTTGTGAACTACCCGACTTTCGTTTTTGAGGAAACAGAAAGCGGGCTTTTTTCTCTCAGTGGGGCAGTTTTAATTGAGACAAGTCCCAACCCCAATAAATTCAAAAGTATTAATAAATAGGATATTTAATTCTGTTAATTGTTAACTGAAATGTATTTTAAGCAACTTCAAAAAAACATTTATTACTTGCTTTAATTTATTTCTAAAGAATGATCTTTAATGTTAATAATTTTGCTTCTATTTTATTAGAAACAAAATATCAAATACATTAATTATGGTTTACCAACAATTAGAAAATTTACCTGAAGAAGTAAAAGAAAAACTGCCTCAGCATGGACAACAGATATTTATGGCAGCCTTTAATGCAGTTTCTGAAAATGGCATGGATGAAAAAAGTGCTACCAAAGTAGCTTGGGATTCTGTTGGAAATAGCTATACAGAAGATAAAGATGGTAACTGGGTATCAATAGAAAATTCTGAACGCGATCGCCCTAGTATTGTCGGTACTGAAAAAGATACCAGCGATCCAATTGGTAATCGTACTAACAATGCTGGTACTATGCGCGGTGGCTAAATTTTTGCTCAAAAGTTAAAAAGCTCTCAAAATTTTTAACTAAGTGTAAGGATAGGGCGATTGCTTTGTCCTTATACTGGCAAATCAAAAAACAAATTTACTCTTTACCTTATAAAATTTATTGGGCAAGAAATTGTTGTTGTAACCCAATAAAATTAGAAACCTTAGAGTGTCTTAAGATTTACTTCACAAACAACCTCTTAAAAGTGAGAGATCCATGCACGGATGACGGGTAGAAAATAAGTGGAGGTAGAACCGAAGCATGATGAGATTAAATGTACAATTCGTGTGGAAATGACTTCACTACTGTTAAGGAATCACAATAGAGCCTGAATATCCTTCGCTAAATCTTCTGGCTTTGTGGTTGAAGGATAGCGTTTAACAGTCTTGGATTGCGATTCACCAGAAATTTTTAGTGAAGTTGCACTTAATCAATTGCTTCGGTAATTACTAGTTCCGATGACATTCCGATCCGCATCGTTTTTACTTTAAAATAAGAAAGTTATGATAATTACAATAAACCAATTATTAATCAATTGCGGAGCTTATTAAATTTATGGCTTTAGTCTTAGCTAGTTTGGTAAAATTTCTGGAAATTTACGGCATATTATTAATTGTTAGAATTTTGCTCTCTTGGTTTCAGACAGCAGAATGGGCGGGGCAGATTATTTCTTTCCTTGCCCCTGTGACTGACCCCTACCTTAATATCTTCCGTTCGATTATTCCGCCTTTAGGGGGAATTGATATTTCGGCAATTTTAGCCCTGATCCTATTACAGTTTGTTCAAGGTTCTCTAGCGTCCTTTTCTGCTGCTAGTATGGCTAGCGGGTTTTAGGGCTAGTTTTTTAGGGTTAATTTTCTAGGGTTAATTTTCGATATTTTCGTTATCAAAATCGTCGTAATAGTAGGGACGGACTTTTTCTGCAAACCCAGACGCCTTGAAGTTCTTCAATTTTAGAGGAGTTGGTTGGTTTGCAGGGACACTGATTCTAAAGGCAAAATCACTTACCCCAGGTGGGACTTCTTCAATGGTGCCAATCCGTCCTCGGTTTTCATAGGTTGAATTATCATTGGCATCATAAATTCGCCCAAACACATCAGCATCTACTACAGTCTTGCCTGAAATGTTTTTTGCTTTCCCTTTGATGGTATAACAACTAGTTGGACGAAGATCGCCGCTAGAAACACTACCTGCCGTCTCGTCTCCGGCACAGGGTTCATAGGAGAGGTTGCTCAGACTAATAGAAGTCAATGCCGTAGCAGGGGGCGTTACAACCCAGCTACCCAACCAGAAAGAAATAGCAATCAGTAGTCCTGCCAGAAATCTAAGTTTCATAGGTAAGATAGGTAATATTTGTACTTAATATATATCTAAAATATATATCTAATATAGTTTTGCGTATTCTTCCTTACAATACCTGCGCCCTCAACCAAGCTATGGGAAGAGATAAGGTTTTCTTCGGTTTAGAAACAAAAGCCCGTCGATTAAAAACATCGTAGTTATTTGCCTCGATCTCATCCAAGATACCCTGATATAGCATTAGTGAAGCCCATACTGGCAAGCGAGAATCACGAATTAAATAGCGAATACCTGCTTCTGCCTGTTTATAGTATTCTCTGGCTCGTTTAATTTGAAACTTCATCATCGCTTTCCAGCGTTCGTCTACTACTCCTGCTAGTAGGTCTTGCTCTGTATAGTTGAAAGCATGGAGATCCTCAATGGGCAAATAAATGCGATCGCGTTGGAGATCTTCCCCCACATCTCGCAAAATATTGGTCAACTGCATGGCTATGCCTAAAGCGATCGCTTCTTCCGTGGGGACATAGATCGGCTTTTCCCTTTCCCAGGGCACTCCATTAGCATCGGCACCAATCCCTAAAACAGCATTGGACATTAAACCAACTGTTCCAGCAACACGATAGCAATAAAGTTTAAGCTCCTCAAAAGTTTGATAACGATTACGCACCAAATCCATACTTTGCCCCGCAATCATATCTCGAAAAGGTTGAATCCCCATGGGATATTTTTGGATGGTGTCAACTAATGCCACATCAGTCTGGTCAATGGGATGTCCAGCAAAGACCAACTCTAGCTGATGTTCCCATGCTGCTAAGGTCTCCTTGGTGGTGTATTTAGCTTTAGCGCCGTCAACTAGTTCATCAGTCAGACGACACCAGGCGTAGATTGCCCAAATTGCCTTGCTTTTTTCTTTGGGCATCAAAAGGGTGCCAAGATAGAAGGTTTTGGCGTAATCTGCCGTAATTTGACGACAAATCTCATAAGCCTCATCTGTTGAGACTAGTTGTTTTTTCGTTTCGGTTTTTGGTAATTGCAACATTCAGAAGCAAGCAGAAGTTACTGTCTTTTATTGAGCGGAAAATTAGGGAAAGCGCACATTTTTTGCCCTAGTCATCTAGCATTGTCTCATCCTATTGCTACTAGAGACACATAACAAGCAATAAAATTACACTGGAGGTAATTTGATAGAGCAAATAAACCGCCAATTACAGGGCAACGGCGGGGGTTTGCTGAGGCACTTGAGTGCCAGTGGCATAATCAGTCGCGATCGCTTTGGCTGCTAGTTTACCAGAAAGTACTGCTCCCTCCATGCTGCCCAAGTATTCTTGTTTGGTGAAGCTTCCCGCCAGATAGAAGTTATCAATGGGGGTTTTTTGAGTAGGCTTCACGGACTGGGTACCAGCTAAAGCTCGATAGACAGAGCGAGGAGTTTTAACTACTTTTGATTTGAGTAATTTTGCTTGATCAGCTCCTTCAAAGTGTTGGGGAAAGAGTTTTTTCAATTCAGCCATGGTGGCGGCAATAATTTCTTCATCGGATTTGGAGATCCAATCTTTAGCAGGAGCTAAGACGAGTTCTAACATCGATTTATCAGGATCTGCGTACTCTTTACAGGTGTTACTCATGTCGGCATAGACACTCAGCAAGGGCGATCGCGAAAATAGCAACTGGTCGATTTGGGTGATTTTGCGATCAAACCAGAGATGCAGGTTAATTACTTCGACTCCTTCTAACTTACACATATCTTGGAAGAAAGTTTGCTCTTGCCAAGCTTTAGGTAGCAAAGGTTTCAGCGGATCGACAGGTATCGCCGAGACATAAGCATCGGCTGTAATTACGCGGTCTGCTGCATCGTCTAAACCACGAATTAAATAACCTTTGACTGTGCCATCTTCATTGGTCATAATCTCCTTGATCGGCGTATTGAGATGTACTTCTCCACCCCTGGCGGTAATATAGTCCACCATTGGCTGGCACAATCTCTCCGTTGGCGAACCATCAAGAAATGCCACTTTGGAACCATAACGCTCCTTTAAGAATCGGTTGATGGCAGTGAGGGGAATGGTCGCGGAAACATCTTCAGGATTGATAAAAGTCAGGGCTTTTGATGCTGCAATGAAAATATCACTGTTAACCCGTTCGTCAATTCCCTGCTGTTCCAACCAAGCCAGCAAGTCGTATTTATCCATATTCTCCACATACTGCTGCCCCCGCACAATCGCAGGTAACAAACCCACAGCAAACTTGAACTTTTGCGTCCAGGTCAACATATCGTTGTTACGAATGATGGACACAATTACATTAAATGGGGCAGGAATA
>JBJOPG010000263.1:0-6029 GCA_046050865.1 Cyanobacteriota bacterium | reverse complement strand
TCACTGTCTCTACTTATTTAGTTTGATTTCTTTCCTTTTACAGTCTAATCTTCCTCATCAACAACCTTCTTTATTTTCTTTTTACAAACAGTCTCTCAGAAGGTATTTGAGATGTAAGTTTGTAAATATTAATTGTAAGATTGTGAGATTTTTGCCAAACTAATAACTTAGTAAAATCCTGCATACATTTCAAAGAACTTACAGCTTATAGCTTACAGCCTATAGCTAATCCAACGTCAATAAAGCTAATTCACATTAGGCGTATTGTTATAAAAGGTAAAGATAGCCAGAAGCTCCCTTCTGTTGCAACGACTCTTGCCTTTGACCGATGCGATCGAGGTATTCAATAATTGCCAATTCATTGTCGGGATTGGCGCGAATAATAAACCACACTCGATGACCTTTCAATGGTTGTAACTCTTTACCCAAATCCTGCTGTAAATCTTGTTTGTCTTCCTCCTCTCTATCGAAGTTGACCTTGCCCAGAGTATAGTCTAGGTGATCATAATTTTTGAGCCGACTGTAGTAAAGAAAAGCTTGGTCGCTCTCTTTATACACATATACTTTATCTCCTGGTTGATTTTGCGCTGCCACATATTCTAAAACTGGTCTAACTTCCTGTTTTAATTCAGGCTTGACAATCAAGGTACTAGCTCGATAAATGGCAAAGATGACTAAAGTGCTCAGAGAAATGACCCCCAGCATACCCATCAACCAAGATACTTTTGAGCTTGTTCCTCGAAATAGCTGATGACTGTGCCGCAGCATGAAGACAATTCCTTCCGCAACGATCATCATGGCAAAAGGTGCCAAAAATAGCGTTAGACGATCTTGGAAAGGATATTGATGGAGATAAGCAGCAATTATGTTAGCGACAAAAGGAGCAATGATGGCGAAAAATATGGTTCGATTCTGACGATACCAGGCAACACAGCCAACAATGAAGGCAAACATCCCAATGCCATCGGTGATGCCCAAAAATCCCATGGGATGATAGAAAAACTTGGCTAACACATCTAACAACCAGATCAGATCAACAAAAGAATCTGGGTATCGATCTGCCCAGGAAGAACTCAAATTTTCATTACTTAAGGCATCGGCAATATTGATCAAGTAAAACAAACCGAAATTAATCAGCCAGACAACATAAACCCCTAAACGATTAAGCAAAATCTTGCCCCAGGCCCGGCTAGGAGCTGTGAGTAAATTCCACCCTTCCATTCCCGCCATCACCAAAACCGCCGGATAAGACAGCCAGATTGCTAAACTACCCAAGGAAGCAAATACCACCATCTCCTTAACTTGTAAACGCCGATGTTGAGCAGAAGTGATTAACCAAACTAAAATCAGGGCGATCGCCACATCACTAGAGTAAGGTTTTAACTCAGTGGCAAAGTAAAGGGTAAAGCGAGTACAGGCAAACAAAGCGATCGCGATGGGGGCAGCCCACAGGGAGCTATAGCGACACACCAAACGATAAAATACCGCCAAAGAGATGATACTGGCAATTAAAGGAAACAACCGGAGGGCATATTCACTATTCCCCAACCATTGGGTTGCTAGTTTTTCGAGCCAGAGAAAACCTAGGGGTGCCGACTGGTTAGCAGCGAGGGGTTGAGCTAGTTCTCCATAGGAGCGATCTAGAATATTGAAGGCTAAACTAAGTTCATCCCCCCAAAGCGATCGATTGTAGAGATATTGAACAATCCGCACCAGAATGCCGAACAACAGCAATCCTAAAGTAAGGTAATGAGCAAAGTTAGTCCAGCTTGTTTGATTTACAAGATTTTTGTTTGACACCACACAACATTTAAGTAAGTTTCATCTTATTAAACATCAAACATAACGTCAGACTAAAAACTAAAGACTAAAAACTGTATTTACTTTTATCTATCCAGAGACTAATGGGAACCGAATTTCCCCAACGATCAACCTTGATTTCGACGACAAAAGGTCTTTTCCCTTCAGATTTGCTTTGTAAAGCACTAATTTCTTGATTGATTTTATCTCTTTGGCTTTCTGGCAGATAGTAGGTTTCTAATCCATAGTTAACCTGACCATACTGCTCAATTTTTCCTTGGAGAGCAACCTGATTGTTCCCTAAATCCTTTGGTAGTTCTTTGGTTACTTTAATTACTTTTGAGCTGTCGGGAGGAAGTTTGTCTTTGATGATAT
Organism: Cyanobacteriota bacterium; assembly: GCA_046050865.1. Classification (GTDB taxonomy): domain Bacteria; phylum Cyanobacteriota; class Cyanobacteriia; order Cyanobacteriales; family Xenococcaceae; genus Waterburya. The sequence continues at coordinate 3,854 of JBJOPG010000263.1, read as the reverse complement.
TTTGCTCTAAGACGATATAGAAGTTTTGTCCTTCAGCTAAGTCTTTGCCTCCAGGAAACTGTTTTAGACTATCAATTTGAGATATATCATAACTAAGTGTTTGAGAATATCCCCGCAGTAAATCATAGGGGTCTACAGGGAGAGTTTGCAGTACCGCCGATTGACCAAAGTTATAGGTATAGGCACTTTGAGCAGGAACAATTAAAATGATTCCTAGCTGTAAACCCAAAGGGACGAGAAAGCGCCACCAAGATGAATTAAATCGGTGAGAAGTAGTCATAATAATTACATAAATCAACTTGCAGAATTAAGATTGCTTACAGCGAATTTCAGTTGGATAAAATCTATTACCCATTACCCATTACCCATTACCCATTACTTAGATAAATTAATGTGTCTACTCAATTGAAAACTGCTGTAAATAACGTTCAAACCATAGTCCAGCCAAAATTGCTGCCACACCACATGCCACCAGGGCGATCGCTTTTAAAATTAAATCGGTATTGTATTCAAACATCCGTGAAAATATTTGCAAAATTAACAGCAGAATTCCCAACCAAAAGTTAAATCTTTGTCCTTCTCTAATGGATTGACTGATGAGCATAATTGCTAGGGAAAGTAGTAATAGGTTAAAGATGATAGTTCCCGCGCTGCCCAAGGGAGTAACGGCAAAATTAAACCAGAGCAAACCAAAGAGCAACACTAAAGTTGCCCCGACATAAGTAGAATAGCGATCAAGTCTCCAGGGCAGATTACTAGTTCTTCTGACTCCTAGTTGCCACCAACCCCAGATACTTATAAGGGTAAAAATTACGGGAGCAATTAATAATGACCAAGGAGCAAAATCGATGATTTTGCCAGACTTAACGGCATTGAAACCATCTGACCAAAAATTAAAGGAACAGAAATAAAAAGCTGAGGCTAGATAAAAAACCGCCAGCTTACGAGTAATCCGTGCAAAATGGAGATCGTTGCGATTAGGAAATAAGCGATCGCCATAACTCCAAAGTAGAGCTGGAGGCAAAATATATAAAAAAGCGGGCAAAAAGCTTTTGGTTGTTAGATCAGCAACTTCTAAGTACCGAGCTAAATTGGTGGTCAAAGCCACTACAGCTAAAAACGAACTCAGACCAAAGATCCAGCTAGAACGACAATTGTAAGCCAGGGGGATAAACAGCAAGGCGACAATTAGCGATATTTGCTGTAACGCTAGCCCCCAGTCGCCACTATTCCAGAGAATATCTTGATAGATGCCTAAGCAATAGGCGATCGCCATTAAGATAATTGCCATCAACCCCAGGGAAGTCAACCTCAAACCATAAGCCATCGTCCAGACCCCCAAACCCCAGATAAAAAATAGGGTATAGACAGCACCAGTTTGATGAAACATCTGGGACATTAACCCTAGATTTGCCCCGAAAGTCAAAGCCCCGAGGAGCAATAGTCCTTGTCCCAGTCTAGATTGACGCTGATTAGCAGATCTCCATAAGTAAAACCCACCAGAGTTAGTGCCGATCAATAAACCCAGCAACAATAGCACTTTGATCGGTCTAGACCAGACTTGCCAGTTGGCAGCAACAAACGTGATCACCCCCAAACCCAAAAGGATAAAACCTAGTCCCAAGACAATGATGATAAAGCGATCGCGGGAAGCCGAATCTAATTCCTGCAACTGATAGCGGTCAGCTAACTGCTGATATACTTCTGGGCTAATGATGCCTTCTGCTTGCCATTGCTGGGCTTCCTGACGCAACTGATATCTGAACTTTTCTGAAGCCATAAGTTCCAGGTAGAAAGATACCAAGATAACTTACTCTCACAAAAAACAAACAGCGCTGCATAACGTTAATGCTTCTTAATTTTGTTTTTATAAACAATATTTTTCTTGTTTATATCTAGGCTTCAGCCCGAGGTAATCGATTTAATTAAGTTAGTTGTTGCTGGTATGTCAACTACATAACCACTTGAAATTTATATCTATGCAGATAATAAAAGTCAACTTATTAGAAGTAGTAATGTATAGCTTTCAAGCACCATCTCAGAAATATGGAGTATATGCTGCCATAGCAATTTTGTTATTTGGCTTAACGAAGCAAATATTTACAGAGGGCTTTGGGGTTTTACAACAGCAGTTTTTCTGGTTTGGTTTATATGGTTGGCTAGCAGCAGCAATTATCGTTGGTTCTCTAGTTTATCTGATATTTAATTTATTGGGTTTCTGCAAATCTAAATCCCCGAAAGTTAGTACTAGTGATGATCAAGAATCGCCCCCAGCACTAGCAGACAAAGTGGCAGCAGGGGCTTTACCCGAATGGGAATATGACGATTTGCCAGCACCACCGCCTTTTAATTTACGCAATACTTTAACGATGATTGGGCCAAGCGTGATCTTACTAGGTACATCTATTGGTGGCGGTGAGTGGTTACTAGGCCCTGCGGTAACATCACAATATGGTGGTTTTCTACTATGGCTAGTTCCTGTTGCGATCGTACTACAGGCTATTATCAATACTGAGTTCATCCGCTATACAATGTATACCGGTGAGCCAATCTTTACGGGGTTCATGCGTACTCAACCAGGCCCTCAGTTCTGGGGCCTTTTTTACACCACCATATCTTTTTTTCAGCTTGCCTGGCCAGGTTGGGCATCTGCTGCCGCTACGGCTTTTACAGCTTTATTTATTGGCGATGTTCCCAGTGCCGAACACGCTAATCTGATTAAAATTTTTAGTTTAGCTTGGTTTCTCTCTATTGCAGGAATCATTCTGTTTGGAGAAAAGATTGAAAAAACCATTGAAATAGTACAGTGGTTTTTTGTCGTGACAATTGTGCTTTTTTTAGGCATATTGACTTGGCTGTATGTATCTTCCTTTACCTACAAAAGAGCAATCGATGGAATTTTCAACTTTGGCACTTTGCCGCCAGGCATGAACTGGTTACTAATTAATGCTTTTGTCTCAGATGCCGGTGCTGGGGGGGTTATTAATGCTACTTTGAGCAATTGGTTCCGCGACAAAGGATATGGAATGGGCGGCAAAGTTGGCTACATTCCTGCCATTATTGGTGGCAGCAAACCATCGTTAACTCAAACAGGCAAGATTTTTCGCCTCACACCTGAAAATAGAGAGCGTTGGCGTGGTTGGTGGAAATTTGTTGATGTAGATCAATATGGGATTTGGGCAATTGGCTGTTTTTTGGGGATGATCTTACCTGCCCTAATAACTTTGCAGTTTATTCCTGCGGGAACTCAGTTGGTCAATGAATTTGGTATTGCTGTCTATCAAGCACAGTACATTGTTTGGGCAACAGGAAATGATTTTTTATGGTTGCCTACTCTGGTGGTTGGCTTTTGGATTCTGTACAGTACGCAGCTTGGTATTACCGATGCTTTCGTGCGGATGGTCACAGATATCGTTTGGTCGAGTAGCGCTCGTGTCCGCGCTTCGCTCGGTGGAGATATTCGCCTAGTTTACTACGGCATATTTTTTCTCTTTATCTTGCAAGGGGTTTTGATTTTGTTGATTGATGTTAAGCCGCTATTTTTGATTTTAATCGGTGCCAATATAGCAGGATTAAATCTGGCTATTCTCGGATTGCACACCCTTTACATTAATCGCAAGTTTTTACCCCTCGAATTGCAACCACCCCTTTGGCGACAGATTGTTATTTTATTCGGAGTAGCATTTTATGGTTTTTTCTTTTATAAGGCCGCGAGCGAATTGTTTAATCAACTATTTTCTTTTACTTAGTTTACTTATACGTCTGATGTGAATTAGGAAAAAGTAAGGAAAAGACAGAAGATGAAAGTTACCAAGCAAATCATCAAAAATCTCTTCCCATGAATAGCATAAACT
>JBJOPG010000262.1:0-6031 GCA_046050865.1 Cyanobacteriota bacterium | reverse complement strand
TTCCCCAGGCAAACGGGTTTGGTCTATTAATAATACTTGATTGTCCTGCCAAACAACAGGATAAATTTGGTTGGAATTGGAGTTCATAGAGAAATATTTTGCCGACAGTCTAACTTGCACTTATATATTCTATTGCTTCGAGTAAATTAATAAATTTATCTACAAGCGACTTTGGATTAAGCATAAAGTAACCGTCCTTTGGGAGTAGGAATAGAACGCCCCAATTCTTGAGCGGTTTCAATCCATTCTTGGATAACAATTTCGGCATTAGTTACTGCTTCAACATAAGTTTGTCCAACATGCGTGCAAGCCCTTTGTGCCATGTATCCAGGCAACTCTGGGACTTCTACAATAAAAGCGTTGTCAGATTCACTCCAATAGATAATCAATTCATATTTAATCGACATCACTATCTCCTAAAGAATATTTCACAATTAGATTTCTAATTTGCTTGACTTGATAACCCTTAGCTTTGCTATTTTGGGGTTGGATATTAATAATTTCCTCTACATTATCTTTAATTAATACATTAATAATCAGTTTAGCTGCCAATCTTGCTACAGAAGTGCTACCAAAATTCTCGATCCGAATGATAAATGTCATGTCTAAAACCTTGCCAATACGTGTAACTTCTTCTTGGAAAAGCAGTTGTCAAACGGGATTGTACTCAACAAACCCATTTTTTGAGTAGGTAGGGCAGTTCGGAAAAGTAGTAAAATAGACTACAGAAAGAATCGCTAATATGAAGTAGTTATATTAATAAGGCTTTTGATAGAAAATCATGGAGTTTCAATGAGCGATCGCACTAAAAGATTAAATGACTTAAAATCTAATTTAGAGTTGCTCTACGAAAAACTGGGCAAGTTTGAACAAGCGCTAATTAGTGCTAGTACTGAACGTGCTAAATTAAAATTTAGGAAGATAATTAAACGCGAGATTCTTCCTGGTATTCGTAAATATGAAGAAGAATACTGGAAGCTTTCCCCACAAGAAGCGATTATCTCCAAAGAAGAAGATACAAGTCAATTGGAAGAAGTCAATCAAGCGGTTCAATCTATTGAACGGATACCATCTAGTAATTATCCTCAAGAACTAATTTCCCTTCTGAAAGAGATCCGAGACAAGTTAAGCGAACCAGATAAAGAAGCCTCAGCAAAATTGAAGGTTGTTTTGCCGTTGATTCCTGCGATCGCTTCTTACGAGCTAGAGATGGAGACAGAAGGATTGATGTCTGGAGTATTCCAAGCAATCTGGGAAAAGGTGAGGAGACAACAAGCAATACCGCCAGAAAAGTTAGAACAAGCTAAAAAGAACTGGGACAAAGAAATTAAGAGAATAAATTTGAGTCAACCAAAATGGTGGGTAAAAGAAACAGCGATCGCCCTGTTTATTTTGGCTGGCACGGCTGGGATTATTTATGTTCTGAAATTCAAGGATGCAAGTAAATCTCACGGAATTAGCTTAGGAGAAGAAATTCTCATCGAGAAAAATATCCAAATTAAACCAGAACTTGAAAAAGCCTTTTCAAATGGAAATTACCAACAATTTAAGTATCTTTTGGGAGATTACCTGGAGCAAAATCCTAATTCTCCAGAACTTTGGGTTTATTGGAACAACGCCAAAGCAGCTTTACTTAGTAAAAACCCAATTAAAATTGCTGTCAGCATACCCATTGGAACAAATCCTAATATTGCCAATGAAATTTTGAGAGGAGTAGCTTTAGCTCAAAATGAATTTAATGATCGTAATAATCAAACTGGAATTAACGGACAGCTTTTACAGATTGTAATTGCTAATGACAATAATGATGATGTATTAGCCAGAAAAGTTGCTCAAAGGTTTGTTCAAGACTCATCAGTTCTAGCAGTAGTTGGTCATAACGCTTCAAATGCAAGTCTAGCTGCTAAAGAGATTTATAAAAACAAGTTAGTCTTGATCACCCCAACTAGCTATTCAGACAAACTACAGGGCGATCCGTATATTTTCAGAATGGTTCCTCAGATTAGCTATTTTGCGAATAAACTAGCTGGATACATCAAGCAAGAAAACCCTAACTCTATTGTGGGTACTTGTATAGATCCAGGAACTGCCGATAATGATTCATTTATAGCTCAATTTGAAGCTGTATTTTCCGATAAAACCTTTAATTTATCTTGTGATTTTTTAAATAAAAAATTAACTAGTGCTTCTTTAAATCAAGAAATTACAAATGTATTAGACGAAATCAAGCAACAAAAAATTAACAGCGTAGTTTTAGCCCCCTATGTCAATAGAATGTCTGAAATCATCCAAATATTTCAGGCTATCCACTTCAAAAATTCATCGATTCAACTATATGGAAGTCCGACTTTTTTTACCGATGAAACTCGTAAAGCAGGACAAGCAGCCGAAGGATTAACTTTATCTGTTCCTTGGTATCCCAATAAAAATGAGGAAAAAGACTCTAAATTTCAAGAAAAATTACGAGAACTTTATGGAGACAAAATAGACAAAACCCAAACTGAAAATTGGCGAACTTCAATGGCTTATGATGCTACTAGAATTATTATTCAAGAATTAGAAGAAATATCTCAGAAAAGTCAAGAAATCGGACGAGAACAATTAAATGATGTATTAAATTCAACATTTAGCCATGATGGGGTAACAGGAAAAACTACATTTAGTGATTCAGGAGTTAACGAAAATCAATCTGATGTCATAATTCAAATTAAAGATGGTGAATTTACTCCAGTCAAATTTTGAAGGCGATCTCCTTTCCTTCCCACAAAACTTACTCCTTCTAAAGAAGCATTTTAGAGGATAGATAGCGATCGCCGAAGGCGTGGCGAAGCCAATCGCCAAAAAAGTCCCACAATGAGTAATAATCTTCCTCATGCCTGAAAACTTACTTCCAATCTGACCAATCCAGATTAAAGATGGAAGTATTCGGAAACGCAGTGGGATTCCCCGATGCTTCTAAGCGCTTTTTCAAAAGCTTAAACTGATTTTCCTTAATTAATGGCTGATCTACCAATTGATAGGGCATAATTTTTTCATCTAAACCAAAGCTGGCAGTAATTCCCGCAGCAGCTCCAGAAGACCATTCAAAAGAATGTACCCGATAGGCAGCAGAAGCAATATGGCTAGTGGCAATACTCTTTCCTGTCACAATCAGATTATCAATCTCTTGGGGAATCATGGCTCGAAGGGGAATTTGGAAAGGATAAGCCTGTCCGCCACCTTTTCTCTCTCCTTCACGCTCAGTGTTACCTGCTTTTTCTGGAGGACTTTCATTCATGCAGGGATGAAAATCGATCGCGTAATGACCAATACCCACGGAGTCAGGATAAATTGACGCCCGAGTACGCTGTTGAATTTTATCAATGTTCTTGTCTCGATTGGCGATCGGGTCACCGCTATCTAGTTTTGTCCATAACTGCCGATAAGCTTTGGGGTCAAGTTGTTGGGTGTAATATTCGTTGCGATAGTCCGCTCGTGAAATATCAATTTCATTAATTCCAAAACCCCGAGAATAGCCAGGATAAACTCGACCCACAATTCGTCTACCTTCCCTCATGTAAGGATATTTTGATAAACCATGAACTGTTCCCATGGGAGAATCTAGCCCTTGAAGTAAACGATTGTTGGGATAAGGTTTTTTCACCCCATCTCCCAATTGAGAATCGGTAGTTCCCTCCACAAGCCAATAGAAATAACCCAAGGCATGGTCTTCTCCCCGACTAAGAGTAGTGGTACGCAGACCCCCCATCCAACCATTTGGCTCAAGCTGACCCATTTGTAACAGCTGTTGACGAGTATAAATCAGATTATCTCCTGGTGTTCCTGGACGATAATCATTCCCCCAAGTCCAGTTCTGCATGGAAATATCTCCAGGAGTTGGAGCCGTAAATTCAATGCCGCCAAATTTTTCGGTATCTCCCTCTTCAGGACTCCAGATACGCCGATAGGTAAAAACTAAATTAAAATCTGCTAGTCTTTCTAATTCGTAGCTGTAATAATTTTGATGCTGGTCATAAAAAGTGGGCTTCTCATGTGCTTCGGGTGCTTCTGTCGCCTCCATGGCAAAGGTATAGGTAAACCCTTGAGTGCAATACTCATCTCCTCTTACACTGGAGGCAGAAGGTTCAAAGGAAGAGACAGGATCAATCCCCAAACGATAGGGAACATCTGTCAGACCAACAATTTCTCCTGTTTCCGTGGCTTCAATTACGTACCAGTCCGCTGTTTTATCTAAGGTGTTGGCTGGTACAAAGCGAATTATTTCTTTGTCGAATTTCTCCGAGTCTTCGTAGCTATAGGCATCTTCAATGGTGCTAGATAGGGGTAAAGTATTTAAGGGTAAATACTTATTGTTTGAGCTATGTTGGATTCCTATGGCGCTGGTAATTTGTTTTCCTGTTCCTTCTCCCGTCACAGTTTCGATCTTTAAATCTTTAATTACTGTGGAGGGAAACCATTTAAGCTCCCCACCGCCCTTTTTCTCGGCATCTTTTAACTGTTCCCAGAGTATTTCGTTGGCATCTTTGGGCAGGAAACAAGATTCACTCACCCAACAGTCCCCAGGATTCAATTTGCCGTAATGTTTCTCAATCCGCTGCCTTAATTCTAGATAACCACGAGGGAAAAATAATTTAGAACGTTGAGTAGTCCTTTCATCCAGAGCAGAAGTTCCCTGAGCAGATATTTGACCACCTACCCAGTCGGTAATTTCGGTCATACAAACTGTTTTACCCGCCAGCAGAGCTTCGTAACTAGCTGCCGCCCCAGATAAGCCTCCCCCAACGACTAATAACTCACATTCTTCAGTGCGCTCTATAGAAGGAGTAGAGTTAGAGCGAGAAGTAGAGGGAGAAACTTGGGCTAATACCCCTTGATCCCAGAGCAACAAACCAAAAGATACTGATATTAGCGATTTCATCCAATTTAAAGACACTTTAAATCCCCCTATGGTGTAGCAATTCAATCAATTCCATTAACATAGTTCCCAGTTAAGCATTTTTTTTTCGGTTTGTTGTCTGAATTAATGTTCAAATTAGTGTTTAAGATTTAGATGTCCAATTCTCTGTTAGTTAATCTCGCTATTCTGTTTGATCAACCAACAGGTATTGCTACCTACGCTAAAAATTTAATTAATAATTGGGATCTCCCGGCAACATTATTATCCCCAGTCAAATTCCCAGGGTTTAATCACCATCAGATTGCCGATAACATGACCCCAGCCCAGGGAAGTAAAGGGCATTTGAGGCGGCTATTCTGGACTCAATTTCAGCTACCTAAAATTTATCAACAGTTACAGGCAGACTTAATTTACTCTCCTATCCCTGAAGCTCCTCTGTATAGCAAATCTCGCTATCTAGTCATGTGTCACGATCTGATTCCCCTGCGTTTTCCCCGTCGTAGCTCTCCCCTAACCAATTATTTTCGCCATGTAGTTCCCCAAGTACTGAGACAGGCAGAACATATTGTGTGTAATTCTCAAGCCACTGCCACAGATTTAGTTGATTATTACGGCATTGACGCTGATAAAATCACACCAATTTTACTGGGTTATGATCGCCTTAATTTTTATCCTAGAGAACAAACGAATAACCCTGAAGCACCCTATTTCTTATATCTTGGTCGCCCTGATCCTTACAAAAACCTATCTGGTTTAATTGCCGCTTTTGCTCAAATACCCAATCAAGATTATTATTTGGCGATCGCAGGTTCTACCGACCCCCGTTTTACCCCGCAACTCCAGCAACAGGCGCAAGAATTAGGCATTGCTCATCGGGTTAAATGGCTCAACTATTTAAGTTATCAAGAATTGCCAATAGTAATTAGTAATGCTGTTGCCCTGGTATTTCCAACCTTTTGGGAAGGTTTTGGCTTACCTGTATTAGAAGCAATGGCTTGTGGAACTCCTGTAATCACTTCTAATTTGGCTTCTTTGCCTGAAATAACTGACAATGCGGCAATTTTAATTAATCCCCACCATACTGCTGAAATCGCTGGGGCAATGATGGATTTAATAGCGGATCAAAAAATGCGA
>JBJOPG010000261.1:0-6065 GCA_046050865.1 Cyanobacteriota bacterium | reverse complement strand
CCAGGTATCCCACAAGGGGACAACGTGAACTTGATAGTGTTACTGTTCGTCCTAAAGGATACCGCTTCGCATATAGCTATTAGCTCTCAGCTATTAGCTGTTAGCTTTTTAAGATATCTTCAATTAATGAAAAATTTTATTCTTCATGTTTTAATTCAGCAACGCCTAAATTAATTATGACGCTACTCGATCAAACCAATTGATGTTGTCATTTTACTTTGCTAATTCAAGATTCATAATTTCCTCTCTGGTTCGTTCTAACGTTTCTTGATTACAACGGCATTATCTTTAATATAATTCAACAGATTCTAGCCTCTAAGTAGCTCCACTTAATTAAACATGAAATAATTTTGAGATGGGGGCTTAGGGATTTGGGGATTTAGGGGAAACTCAGTTTAACGTTAAATTAGGTTGACTTACTTATCAAAAGGCGATCGCTTTTATCTAATCGTAATTAAATTATCTACAAAAAAGCGATCACACTGCTTTTAGAGCGATCGCTTTTTACCAAAGACTTTTAACCTTGGTTTTTTAATTAACTGACGTTACCCAGAGAAGAGTTAGTGATTAGAATTATGTAAGGAGATAGGGGCGTGAAGTTAACGTATCACTGATTCCCCAAACCCCTAATTCCCCAAATCCCTACGTAAAAAATATAGAGCAAATTAGCAGGTATTAACCCACAGTTCCTTCCAACTTAAGACTTAATAATTTATCTGCTTCCGCCGCAAACTCCATTGGCAGTTCGTTCAGCACATCTTTACAGAAACCACTCACCAGCATAGAAACCGCATCTTCTTCGGAAATACCCCGTTGAGCAAAGTAAAATAGCTGTTCTTCCCCAATTTTGGCTGTGGAGGCTTCATGTTCTACCTTAGCGGCATTGTTATCCACCTGAATGTAAGGAAAAGTATTCGCCTCGGCATTATCGCCAATGAGCATGGAATCACATTGGGAGTAGTTCCGCGCACCAATAGCCTTGTTGCCAATTTTAACTAAGCCTCGATAACTTCCCTTGGAATCTCCCGCACAGATGCCTTTAGAAATGATCGTGCTGCGGGTGTTCTTGCCCACATGAATCATTTTTGTGCCTGTATCCGCCTGTTGTTTGTTGTTGGTCAAAGCGATGGAATAAAATTCCCCCACAGAGTTATCGCCGACTAAAACACAGCTAGGATATTTCCAAGTAATTGCTGAACCCGTTTCTACCTGTGTCCAGGAGATTTTGGAGTTAACCCCTTTACACAAGCCTCGCTTAGTCACAAAGTTATAGATACCACCTTTGCCGTGTTCGTCTCCTGCAAACCAGTTTTGCACCGTGGAATATTTAATATCCGCATCATCTAACGCCACTAATTCAACTACCGCAGCATGAAGTTGGTTGGTATCAAACATTGGAGCGGTACAGCCTTCCAGATAGCTAACAGAGGCACCTTCTTCTGCCACAATCAAAGTACGTTCAAATTGTCCTGTATCACCATCGTTAATCCGAAAATAGGTTGATAGCTCCATCGGACAGGTTACCCCTTTGGGAATAAAGACAAAAGAACCATCACTAAACACCGCCGAGTTTAAAGCAGCGAAATAGTTATCCCCAACAGGAATCACGCTACCCAGATATTTCTTAACTAGTTCGGGATATTCTTCTACAGCTTCGGATATTGAGCAGAAGATTACGCCATCTTCCGCTAACTTCTCTTTAAAAGTAGTACCGATGGAAACGCTATCAAAAATCGCATCTACCGCCACGTTACTCAATCTTTTTTGTTCGGACAGAGGAATGCCTAACTTCTCAAAAGTTTCTAAGATCGCAGGGTCTACTTCATCTAAGCTACCTTTTTTTTCCTGCTTCTTTTTAGGGGCAGAATAATAGACGATATTCTGGTAGTCGATCGCGGGATAGCTGACATGAGGCCAATCGGGTTCACTCATTTTCAGCCACTGACGATAGGCTTTAAGCCGAAACTCTAGCATGAATTCTGGCTCGTTTTTCTTCGCCGAAATCAGACGCACAACATCTTCGCTCAAACCACGAGGAATCTGTTCTGTTTCAATATCGGTGACGAAACCATACTTGTAGGGCTGATTAACTAGAGTTTTGACGTTAGCACTCATGATGAGAAATTAAATATATGGACTATGGTTTTTTGGGATGTGGGAATTTGTAGAGAACTGTGGGCAGGAAATCTGGTTACAGCTTCGGTAGAATTGACTTAAGATTAGTTTGACAAGACATCATTAGATAGTCTGAGTTTAACAATAAATTTGTTGTTTAAGTATATTGTAAGTTACATTAGCAACAAAGATGTTGTTTAAGTTGTGTAAGTCCGATAAATTTGGCTAACCTTGTAATTATTTTTCACCATAGCCCCCTAAATAGCCCCTAAGACGATGACGACCACTGGTTTACCGTCTACTAAACAGAATATTCTCCAGACTTTACTGAAGCATGGTCAAGCAGCAGCAAGCCAACTGGCTCAAGACCTAGATCTTAGCGCCCAAGCTGTTCGCCGCCATTTGCATGAATTGGAAGCTGATGGCTTGATTGAATATCATTCGGTACAACAAGGCATGGGCAGACCACAGCATTTGTATCAAATAAGTAGTGCAGGACGCGATCGCCTGAGTCCCCAGAAATATAGTGAATTCGCCGTGAGTTTTTTGGATACTTTAGCCGAAACCGTCGGTAAAGAGCAGGTGACTCTGGTTTTAGAGAAGCAATGGCAGCGCAAAGCAGCAGAATATCGCGATCGCTTAGGAGACGGGAATCTGCAACAACGAATTACTAAGTTAGTGCAGTTAAGGCAAGAAGAAGGCTACATGGCAGAGTTACACCAAGCTTCTCCTCAGCAGAACCAAGGGTTTGTCTTGGTCGAGCATAACTGTGCCATCTCCGACGTCGCGGAATCTTATCCTAGTATTTGTGGACACGAACTAGAGATGTTTGCGGCGGTATTGCCCGACTGTATTGTGGAACGGACTCAGTGGATTAACGATGGGGAACATCGTTGTGGATATTCCATAGAGGCAAAATCAAGCCAAATCGATTGCTGATAGTTAGTACCTGACAAAAATCTTAAATTAAAATGATTTAACAATATATCGATCAAGCATGGAAAAAATCTTGATTGAATTTATCAACACCCTTGATGACTCTTTCAAAAAACTACTTTCGGAAGCAGGCAGCACTGCTGGATCACAACTAACAATTAGTCAATTTCAGTATATCGATGCCATACACCAGCTAGAAAAACCCACAATTACGGAAGTTGCACATAAGTTGGCGATCGCCAAAGCTTCAGTTTCGACAGGAATGAATAAGCTAATTGAAAAAGGTTATGTGACCAAAACTCAGTCCGATCGAGACAAGCGAATTTTTTATCTGGGTTTAACTGCAAGAAGTGAGCAATTGATTAATCTCAAGCATCAAGCACTACGACAATATGGCAATTTTATCAGTGCTGCTTTAAGTCAAGAAGAAGCGGCACAATTTGAAGCTATTTTGACTAAATTAGTCCAGCTTTTTCAAACGGCTTAGTTTTTTAATATAATTAGTTAGACTAACTAACTATATTTATGCTAATTACTTTACTTGCTGCTGGTACACGCGGGGATACACAACCTTATATTGCATTAGGATTGGCACTAGAACAAACGGGTTATAGAGTCAGGATTGCTGCCTCAGAAGCTTTTGAAGATTTTGTTAGCAGTTTTGGATTAGAGTTTTATCCTCTTTTAGGTGATGTATCTAAAATCGCTGACGATGAAAATTTGAGGTTGGCTATGTCAGCTGATAATCCGCTTAAAGTAATTATGAGTTTCAATACGATGAAAAACTATGCCTATTCTATGCAGCAAGGATTTTACGATGCTTGTCAAGGTGCGGATGCGATCATATATCATCCAGGCGCAGCAATTGGACATTTTGTAGCTCAAGCTCTAGATATCCCTAGCATTTTGGCAACACCATTTCCGATGACTCCGACTAAGAATTATCCAGCACTCATTTTTTATGACTCTGTAAGATTAGGAAAAACCTTTAATCTATTGACCCATATTCTATTCCAGCAAATCATGTGGCAAACTTCCAAAGCTCCGATTAAACAGTTCTGGAAAGATAAATTTGGTAATGTACCCCATAATTTTGCTAATCCATTTGCTCAACAGCCATCCAAAAATAATCTAACTCTGGTCGCCTGTAGCAATTATGTTTTCAATCGACCCCAGGATTGGTCAAAAGAGGTGCACAATACAGGATATTGGTTTTTAGACGAAGATAATTGGTCTCCGTCAGACCAGCTACAAGAATTTTTGCAAGCAGGAACACCGCCTATATATGTGGGTTTTGGCAGTTTAGGGAATCGAGATCAAGCAACTCAAACAACTGAATTAGTTTTAGAGGCGCTAGAACGTTCTGGACAACGTGGTGTTTTAGCGACAGGATGGAGTGGTCTGACTAAGGTGAAGCAAATTCCCCAAAATATATTCATCGTTGAAAGCGTTCCTCATGCTTGGTTGTTTCCCAAAATGTCGGCTGTCGTTCATCATGGTGGTGCAGGAACAACTGCTGCTGCTTTAAGGGCTGGTGTTCCCAGCGTTATCATTCCTCATGCTAACGATCAGTTTGCTTGGGGCAAAAGAGTTGAGGAACTTGGTGTGGGTGCTAAACCCATTCCCCGAAAAAAACTGACCGCAGAAAAATTGGTCGCTGCTATTGCCTCTGTCTTGAATGAAGAAGTCAAGGCTAAAGCGATCGCCTTAGGAAAACAGATTCAGCAGGAAAATGGAACTAAAGTAGCGACAAAGTTAATCACTGATTATCTTGAACAGCAGTAATTGATGCTAGTTGGCGATCGCTTAAACATTAATCTCAGAACAAACGGCAAAAGACAATATTTAGAGTTTTATTAAGAAAATTTGCGAATTCGTAAAGATATAATTGTTACTCCTTCTCGGTGCTGGTGTGATTACCCCTAATCAAGATAGGGTAAACGAAGTAGTTTTATGATCTAAATTTTTGAATCTGTTATATGACCGCCATAAATACTAATCCCACCAAAAAGCAACCTGACCAACCCCCTGCTGACTCGAAAGAAAGAGTAAGTCAGTTTATGAAACAGTTACAGGATGAAATTTGTGCTGGTTTAGAAGGAGTCGATGGTGGGGGCAAATTCCAGGAAGATAGTTGGGAGAGAGAAGAAGGGGGCGGTGGGCGATCGCGTGTCCTGACTGATGGCGGCATTTTGGAACAGGGGGGAGTAAATTTTTCCGAAGTTTGGGGTAATGAGTTGCCCCCGTCCATTCTTAAACAGCGTCCCGAAGCGGCAGGACATGGGTTTTACGCTACAGGAACATCGATGGTGTTGCACCCCCGCAGCCCTTATCTGCCGACAGTTCACCTCAACTATCGTTATTTTGAGGCGGGCCCAGTATGGTGGTTTGGCGGTGGTGCGGATTTAACCCCCTACTATCCTTTTGCGGAAGATGCTGCTCATTTTCATCGGACATATAAGGAAACTTGCGATCGCCATCATCCTGAATATCATTCTGTGTTTAAGTACTGGTGTGATGAGTATTTTTATCTGAAGCACCGTCAGGAAACTAGAGGGGTGGGGGGATTATTCTTCGACTATCAAGATGGTACAGGTAAACTATACAAAGGGCCTCATCCAGATAAAGCCGCAGCAGAATATAGCAACAAGTTAGGGGAAGTGGATCACCGCAGTTGGTCGGATATTTTTAACTTTGCCCAAGATTGTGGAAAAAGCTTTTTACCTGCGTATCTGCCAATTATTGCCAGACGCAAGGATCTAGAATATGGCGAAAGAGAACGGAATTTTCAGCTATATCGTCGCGGACGCTATGTAGAATTTAATTTGGTTTATGACCGTGGGACGATTTTCGGCTTACAAACCAATGGACGAACTGAATCGATCTTAATGTCTTTACCACCTCTAGTCCGTTGGCAATATAATTATCAGCCTGAGCCGAATACTCCTGAAGCAGAATTATATGAGACCTTTCTCAAGCCTCAAGATTGGATTAATTGGCAAGGAGAGTAGAGT
>JBJOPG010000260.1:0-6464 GCA_046050865.1 Cyanobacteriota bacterium | reverse complement strand
GGGTACATAATCCAGTAGCGATCGCGGGCTTCCAGAGTGCTATTGGTTTCGTTGATTGTAGTTACTGCCACAGTCAATAAATTAGACTCAATCTTCTGCTGCCAATCTTTAGAAGTCGTACCATCTCCCATGACGATTAATTCGATGGCGTAGGTTTGGGTTAATTGTTGAATAATGGCGATCGCTTTTGCCGAATCAATCACTTGATGACAAATTACTTCCTGCTGACTGTTCATCACGGCTACGCCACATTTATCCCGACCAGGATCTAAACCAAGGATGTTCTGAGTAGAATTTATCTTCACAATTCGCGTTTAATTATTTTCGCTAACTCCCTAACTCCCTAACTCCCTAACTCCCTAACTCCCCCTCTCAAGTACCATAAACCACCTTGCCATTACGAATCACGACAAAATCAATCTTTAATGGGCCAGCGGTATAGGTAGTCTCGGAAACCAGTGCTTTAATTTCCCTTACAGGTTCTGGCGCTTGAGTAACTTTGTCAACAAAATCCACTAGATCTTCGATCTGATTATCACCGACTTCAATGTCACCTAATATCCCTGCTCGCTGGGCACGGAATTTAGATACTGCCAACAGCCACTTTAATCTTTCCTGTACCTCTTGACGAGTAATGTTTTGGGAATCTAGCGACACGGTGGCAATTTCTTCCCCCGCCTTGAAGATTTGTTGATTGAGGGCAAGGTCGGCAAACACTCTTACTTCTTTTTCCCCTTGGACATAATTACCTGCGGAGAGAATTCTAATTACATAATCTCGACCATCCTGAATTTCTGCTTCTAGCTGCTCTACTTGTGACCTAGTAATTTTGACAATCCCCTGTTCAGATTTGGCGCCACTAAACTGAGTTGCCTTCACAGCATTGGTGTTTGCCTGACGCAACAAGCTATTTATTGCCGATTTTGCAGCATTAGGATCGACAATCCTGACTACTGCTGAAGATAGTACCTGACTTCTGACGACAGCAATCTTTTTTTCTCTCAATTCTAGATAAGACTGTTCTAAAGCCGCTACGTCCCTGGAGACAAAGACTAGTTGTTCTTCCAATTGTTTGAGTCTTTTAGTTCTAAGCTTAAGGCTTAATTCTGCGGAGGAAATCGCCTGATCCAATTGAACAATTGAGTTATCTCTCTCTTGTACTTGAGTTTGGAGCAATTGCTGTTTCTTTTCTAGATCTCGTAAACGCACTTCTTTTGTCGAGAGCACCTGATCCTGTTGACTAATTTTTTGCTCTCGTTGCTGTAGTTGGGCTTGTAATTCCTGACTTTGTTGCTGTAATTGATTTAATTGTTCTTGACGTTTGGAACGCTCCGCCAATAGACTATCTAATTCCTGCTGGAGCTTCTTGGCTTGCTCAGAAATTTTTTTGACCTGGCGCTTTGAGCGCTCAAATTTCTCATTGCTAGCATTTAGATTAACCACTGCCTGGGTTTGTTGCTGCTTGACTCTTAATAACTGCTGCTGCACCCACTGTTGCTCTTCTTCTGCTTGGGCTAATTCCTGCTCGGTTTGTCTTTTTTCCTGAAGAATATCGTCAAGTTCAAAGATACCTCTTCTCAAGGAACCACTTAAACCAAAAAGAATGCCTAAAGTCAGAGCCGAAATTGACATCCCTGTGATCCAGGTGATGATCATGGCAGTTTGACGGGGACGGAGGTTAAATAATCTGAGTCTGGCTTTACCTATTTTAGTTCCTACGCGATCGCCAAATACTGCAACAATACCCCCGAGTAAAAAAATTGCTGCAATCAGAATATAACCGCTGGTCATGAAAAGTACTTAGGTAATTTAGTCCAAAAACTAGCTTGGACAGGCTCTTATGATCTATTAAACTGTTAGTAATGTCCTTGATTTAAGCTTCTAGCTTCTAGCTTTAAGCAAATTGTTGACTCAGCGCCACAGGATTATAAACGGTAATTTTCTTTTTGTGAATTGAAACTAACTCTTTTTCTCTGAGATCCCCTAAAAGTCTGGTGACAGTTACTCTAGTGGAGCCAATGGCTTCGGCGATCGCCTGATGAGATAATTTGAGGTCAATCTTAATACCTTCCGTGGTAGGCGTACCAAAATCACGACAGAGAATCAATAAAAAGCTAACCAAACGAGAACCCATATCTCGGTGAGCGAGGGTTTCAATCATCATTTCCGTTTGCAAAATACGGGAAGATAATCCTCTTAACATCAACAGGGCTAATTCAGGATTCTCTTGCAGAGCTTTTTCTACTTGCTCAATGGGTGCGGAGAGGAGTTCCACAGAAGTAAACGCTACAGCGTGATAAAAGCGATCGCTTTTCTGACCAGTAATGAGAGAAAGTACCCCAAACACTGTATTCTCTCTTAACAAGGCGACGGTAATCTCTTCCCCTGCTTCATAAACACGAGATAGTTTAACCGCTCCCTTAAGTAGAAAATAGACTCTTTCAGCAGGATCTCCGGGAAAGAAAATAGTTTTGCCCCGCTCAAAACTCTCCACGATCGGCGGAAAAGAACCACGACCAAGTTTACGAAATACTGATGCTAAAGGTTGATGTTGCGTCAACGGTAACTCCATATAGCTTAGACCTGAGTTAGATACGGTGGACGGTTATCTGGATAAATTATGTATTATTGTAAATAATTACATGTTCTCACACTACAAGACCAAGATCTCGGTCAATATTTATTTTTTATTTCAATCTGGAGAATTCCCCCTAATTATACTTTCCCCGGCAGATGTAGGATAGATAATTGTTGCTAAACATTTGGGGAAGGATAGTGTTAGATTTAAGTGGAAAAAATGCTTTCGTTACAGGCATAGCTAATAATCGTTCGATCGCCTGGGGGATTGCTCAGCAGCTACATCAAGCTGGCGCAAACATTGGCGTTAATTATTTGCCTGATGAGCGGGGACGCTTTGAAAAAAAGGTGAAGGAGTTAGTAGAGCCTCTTAATCCCAGTATCATTGTGCCGTGCGATGTACAGAATGATGAACTGATGGATGAAATGTTTGCCACGATCAAAGAAAAGTGGGGAAAATTAGACATCTTGATTCACTGTCTGGCATTTGCGGAACGGGAAGATTTAACAGGGGATTTCTCTGCCACTTCTCGGGCGGGTTTTGTCAAAGCCCTAGAAATCAGTAGCTACTCTCTCAACTGTCTTGCTAGCCGAGCTAAACCTTTGATGACGGAAGGGGGCAGCATTGTCACTCTGTCCTATTTGGGAGGTGTTAAGGTAATTCCTAACTACAATGTTATGGGAGTAGCTAAATCAGCTTTAGAAATGAGCGTCCGTTATTTGGCGGCTGAATTAGGTCAAGACAATATCCGCGTTAATGCCATTTCTGCTGGGCCAATTCGGACTTTGGCTTCTTCAGCAGTAGGGGGCATTTTAGATATGATTCGTCACGTTGAAGAAACTGCCCCTCTGCGGCGTACTGTAACCCAAACAGAAGTGGGTAACACCGCCGCTTTTTTGAGTAGTGAACTTGCTAGTGGCATCACAGGGCAGGTGATCTATGTTGATTCTGGATATGAGATCATGGGGATGTAGGGTTTTTAAGCTATTAGCTGTTAGCCATTAGCTATTAGCTCTAGATTGACAGTGAACTCGTAGATTAAATTAGGAGTAATTATGCAAATTAGCGATCGCGAAGCTTACCTAGAAGGTAATCTAGATAGCTTAGTTATAAATGCTCGAACCGCCTCTGTCAGCCGCACCACGGGGGAAACAGACGTACGGGTGGAGCTAAACATTGATGGCACTGGTAAATGCATTGCGGATACGGGTATCCCTTTTCTCGACCATATGCTTCATCAAATTTCCTCTCACGGTCTGTTTGACTTAAATGTTAAAGCGACTGGCGATATTGAGATCGATGATCATCACACCAACGAAGATGTGGGCATCACTATGGGCATGGCATTGGCTCAAGCTTTAGGCGATCGCAAAGGCATTGTGCGTTTTGGTCATTTTATCGCGCCTCTAGATGAAGCCCTCGTTCAAGTAGCTCTCGATTTTTCGGGTAGACCCCATCTCAGCTATGGCTTAGAAATTCCCACCCAAAGAGTCGGTACTTATGATACTCAACTAGTTCGAGAGTTTTTTGTGGCGGTGATCAACCATTCTCAGATGACCTTACATATTCGCCAAATGGATGGGATTAATTCTCACCATATAATTGAAGCAACATTTAAAGCCTTCGCCCGCGCCATGCGCATGGCAACGGAAATAGATCCCCGTCGGGCGGGCAACATCCCTAGTTCTAAAGGAGTCCTGTAATTGCTAATCAATTGGTAATCAATGGAAATATCTAGTCAGTGGGTCAAGGTAAATAATCAAGGCTTAGAGATTGATGCTTATTTGGCAATGCCCGAAATGGCGGGGATTTATCCAGGAGTTATCGTCATTCAAGAGATCTTTGGGGTCAATGAGCATATTCAGGAAGTCGCTGAGAGATTGGCTAGTGAAGGATATGTGGCGATCGCCCCGGCAATTTATCAGCGTCAAGCCCCAGGCTTCGCTGTTGGCTACTCCGAGGAAGAAACTAAACTGGGCAGGGAATATAAGGTCAAAACTCAAGCCCAAGAATTGCTAAGTGACATTCAATCCTGCATTACCTATCTTTACCACCAGCCCGAAGTTAAACAGTCAGGAGTTGGCACCATTGGTTTCTGTTTTGGAGGTCATGTGGCATATTTAGCGGCAACTATCCAGGATGTTAAGGCGATCGCTTCTTTTTATGGTGCTCAAATCGCTACTTGGTGTCCTGGGGAAACTGAACCCACAATTACTCGCACCAAAGACATTACAGGGACAATTTATACTTTCTTTGGTACCGCAGATCCTTTGATTCCCAATGAGCAAACTGACCAGATCGAACAGGCATTAATCCAACATCAGATTGATCATCAAGTATTTCGTTACGAGGGAGTAACTCATGGTTTTATGTGCGATTACCGTCCCCAAAGTTATAATGCTGATGCGGCTCAAGATGCCTGGAAAAAAGTGCTAGACTTGTTTAGCCAAAAGTTGTAAGTAGCCTCAAAGTTACTTGGTTTGTGCGTTAATATTCACCATATACACTACTATGTCTGATTCAACCTCTGTTCCCAACTCATCTCCAGCTTTCTCGATGGCAGATTTTGAGAATGCACTTCAGGAATATGATTATGAGTTTACGAGAGGGCAGAAAATACAAGGGACGGTAGTTGAACTTACCTCAGAAGGTGCCTACATTGACATTGGTGGTAAATCCCCTGCTTTTGTCCCCACTAATGAAGCAGCCTTAGGTTTTGTCAATAACTTAGCAGCCATTTTACCGATCGGTGAAACCAAAGAATTTCTAATTATTCGTGAACAAGATGATGATGGACAAGTCACCCTTTCTCTCCGTCAATTGGCATTAGATGAAGCTTGGACTGAGATCAAGGAAATGGCAGATACTGGAAAGTCCACTCAGTTAAGGGTAACGGGAGTCAACAAAGGCGGCGTAATGGGGGAAGTTGCGGGCTTGAAAGCTTTTATTCCGCGATCGCATTTGCAACAACGGGATAGTCTGGATTCTCTCGTCGGACAGCTTTTGACAGCCACTTTTTTGGAAGTTAACCAAGAAAACCGTAAATTGGTGCTATCTCAACGGGATGCCATGCGGGCAGTGGCAATGAATAACATTCAAGAAGGGGTGCTAATGCCAGGAAAAGTCGTGAATATTAAACCCTACGGTGCTTTTGTCGATCTAGATGGGGCGACAGGCTTACTCCACATTAAAGAAATTAGTGGTGCCAGAATTGAATCCCTCAATAATCTCCTGGAAGTGGGGCAAAAGATCAAAGTGATCATTAAGCAAATTGATGAGCATCAAAATCGGATGTCCTTGTCCATCAAAGCTTTGGAATCCTACCCAGGAGAAAACATCGAAAAACTAGAAGAAGTGATGGCAAATGCAGAAGCCCGATGGGAGCAAGCCCAGCGTCCTGAAGCTGAGGTGTCTTCAGCCCCAGAGCAAGTGTAGGGAAGTAGGGAGATAGGGAGATAGGGAGTAGGGAAATAGGGAGTTAAAGTATCACTTGTTCCCCAAGTCCCCAAGTCCCCAAGTCCCCAAGTCCCTAAAATGATCCATGTCAATCGATAGCCAATGGCATACTCAACGAAGTCAAGAGGTTTTACGCCAATATCCTGAAATTAAGGAATTTTTTGGTGACTACCCTCTATCGATCTTGCCGATTATCTGTTTAGTTGCTTGTCAATGGCTGATGGCTTGGTTGGTGAAGGATTTACCTTGGTATGCTGTGGGGGCGATCGCTTTTTTGGTCGGACAGTTTATCCTCCATTCTTTGGGGATTTTTGTTCATGAAGCAGCCCATAACTTGATCTTTAAATCTAAACTAGGTTCCCAGTTTGCACTCTGGTTAATTATCTGTGGCTCTCTTTCTTTTGGGGAGTCCCTAACTTACATAGGAGTC
>JBJOPG010000259.1:0-6139 GCA_046050865.1 Cyanobacteriota bacterium | reverse complement strand
TTATCAATATTGGCAGCTAAGACTGGCAGAAGCAAGGCAGATATCGTCAGGATGTTACTTGATGATGCACTTGAAGATATAGATGAGTAATTAAGTAATGCAGTAAATATTTAAGTAATTAATCAAGCCATGACAAATGATTTTGATTCAGAAGAAGACCTGGAATATCCAGAAGAACTAGATCCTGTAGTGGAGCTATCAGATAGTATCTTAGAACTTACTGAAAAACTAGAAACAGTGAGAGCCAAACTAGATGATTTTGAGCAAAGATATCTGGAAGCTGATGAAGAAGAACGCTCAGGTGAAGGTTACGAGATTCCTAGTTCGATAAAACTTGAGCGTTGGCAAAATGCAATAGAAGAAATTAGCGATCGCATCGAGCTTTTAGGCGATCCACTTTAACTTTGATAACTCTGGTTCTTTAGCGACCAAAATTTCTCCATTGCTATCTTAAAGCCTTATTGTCATAATCCCATACCTAGCGCGAGGTTTATGGAACTGATGCTATGAATAGCTCCTGTAAAAATTTACTAACAAAATATTTACACAAGCTCAAATACGGATTGCAACTACCTCAAACCGAAAAACAGATTCAAGAAAAGAGTGACAACCTTGAACACCAAGCATTGCTGCCGACACTGAAAGTTCAGCTTCTCCCAACTTACCTAGCTCACTTCTAATTCGTTGTCGTTCAATCCATCGTCTTTCATGCTTCTGCCGCATCTGTTTTCGCCAGCGAACAGTAACATCTTTAGATTGAACGAGAGTAAAACCGTTTTCAGCAAGCAGCTTACACCAATTAGGTTGGATAACCTCTAAAAATTCTAAACCTTTTTCTAATGATTCGATGTATACAGTGAAGAGCAATGGACTGCTTGGAAGTAGAATACGATGAATTTCCATTAAAACAGCCGAAGGATTAGCTGCCAAATAAAGAGCATCTAGTGAAATGACTGCTGAAACAGATTCGCTAACTAAACCAGTTGCAGAAAAATCTGCAACTTCAAAACGTACTTGGTTCTTATCTAATTCTTCAAGTGCAGCACGAGCCTTTTCGATTGCAACCTGGGAAAAATCAATACCAATCAACTTAAAATTCAATTTTTTGGCTAACCAGCGTCCAAGTCCCCCAAAACCACATCCGAGATCTAAAAGTGTTCTGTGATCGTTATTTTGCCAGTGTTCTGGAATATATTGTTCTAATATAGCTTTGTATCTTTCCAGATCCCCCTTGGCAAGAAATCCCGTACATTTAAGGGAAGTGATCTCATCATCTTCGATCGAGAAGCGATCGAGCAAATCTAATAATGTATCTTTAGTTTTCCGCGCATAAATAGCATCATACATAGATGCTGTAATCTTAATAGAAGCTGACATTGATTATTCACTAATACTTATAATTTCAAAGCAAATGCAAAGCTAGTTTTGCAGTATTCAAGTTTTTCATAAAAATCATGTGCTTGAATTCTACTAATTCCGCTAGCAAGACGAACGTATTCGCATTTTTGAGAATGAGCTAAATTTACCGCAAATTTCATTAAAGCTTTACCGATACCTCTGCCTCGTAAAGCTTCATCTACAACGAGGTCATCAATATAAAGATTATGTCCCCAACAAAGATCGTCTTGAATACGTAAGCCAATAGCACCTACCACCTGATTGTCAAGACAGACATAAAAAAGCTTATATCCTCCTTGGCTGGCTTTTTTGACGCGGTCAAGAAAAGTTTCAATGTCTATACTATCTCGCAGTTGATGAATTACTGCATACATTGCTCGTATTTCCTGGACAGTCAAAGACTCTTGTATCTGAATTTCAGAAAAATTGATTTCTCTACGCTCCGTCAAAGCTTAGTTCTCCTACTTCATCAAGAGTGATTTGATTAAATTCTGCCAATCTGTTTCGCATGGTTTGAAATACAAAGTCAGTGAAACCTTTCTTCATGGCTTGTTCGAGCAAATGAGCAGTATATTCAATATGTTTAGTTTCATCAAGCAACAACGAATCTAGAACTCGCATAAGTCTATTACGCTGGTGAGAAGAACAGTGAGCCAAGATTACTGGACGAAGAAGAAGCTGATTGATGCGCGTACGAATTTCGCCAATATTCATTTGAATAAGTTTATCAAGTACATTAGCTTCGGTTGCTTTAGGCATATCTTCTAAGTGATCTTTAGCCTTGTAATTAGGCGATAAACCATATAATCTCGAACGAAAATTTTGATCGATTACACCAGAAAAAGTAATATCAAGCATGGCGATGTATAAACGAGCATGACGCGACTCATCGATAGCGTGAAGACGAACTTGTTCAGCTATTTCACGAACGCCTATAGAACTTGCTAATTGCCAAAGTTCTCGCGCCCCCTCGCCTTCTTTTGCCGCGTTTTCAATTAGAGAGTTAGCCAGCCATTTTGGATCGCAGGCCACTCGGCGATATTTTTCACCGTACCACGCCATTCCAAAGGGTGGAGGATTTACCTCACAAGCATCAAGCAAACTAGCTGCATAATTTTCTAGTGGTTTAGTTCCTTTTTCTTTAAGTGCTTTAATCGTTAGTTCAGATACTATATTCATAGAATTACTCCAATTAGTCTTGAATAGATTTTGACCGCTTCAATTAGTAACTTTGACACGGACAGCCAGCCACTTTGTTGTACACTATCTTGCTTTTACTTTTGTCTGACTCAGTTATGTGCGAACCAATAATAATTTCTCCAGTGTCGCTAAGAACTTTAGTGTCTGGGCAAATGATGTCGAGATGATATTGCGTCCACGGAGTTAAACCTAAACCCCAATGTATCGAGCCGTACTTCCCACCGTATACTTCGTTCATTCCCAAATTACCAGGAAGTATTTCAAGTTGAGTATTAATACCAAATCCAATCTGTACTTGAAACAATTATTGGTGATACCAAGTTGCAATCAAATAAATAACTTGTCATGCTGACTCTAATGACATAGAACAAAGCATCTAGCAATAGCAATATTCTTCATTTCGTCAGAGTGACAGAATAAGATGCAACTTGGTATGAGTGCTAATTAATCTAGCAATTTCCCGAGATAGCTACTGTATATTGTTAATCAAAAGATGGCGAGTTACAAGCCAAGAAAGAAGCTTTTTCTAAAGGCGAGTTACAAGCCAAGAAAGAAGCTCCTTCTAAAGAAGCTCCTCCTATTATTTTTTGACACTCTTCTTCAGTAAGTATTTCTATTTCTGTCTCCAGTGCCAATTTTTCAATAGCAAGACGATTATTTTCATCAAGCTCGAATTCAATTGGTCTGTTATTTTGATCACTCATATTATTTTCTCCTTTTTATTCACTAGTATGCTTGAAATGCAATTAGATAAAGTAATTGTTTAGGTATTAACTACTTATTTTTAATTCCTAAATTCATCATATAGGCATTGCGACAGCAAACCTACGGGATGAAGCCGCAGCACACAAATTATGGGCATCCTTGCCCGCTGTCTATCGCCAATGCGCGATAGTTTCAAGATGATGCGATCTTTCTTTTCAATCTACTTTTGACTTAATTTAAATGTTTATGGTAGGGTAGTCAAGTGGAAATCAAATAAGAAACAAAATAGTTTTTAGCAAAAGCTTGATATAAGCAACAGAGATTATATCAAATGTAAGCCTTTTCATAACCTTACCTTAAGATTAATATCTTGAGTTAAGTTTGCGTTTAAGTTTTATTTCCTATTTTAAACAATATTTATTTACACAAAACCATAATAAAATCAATCTTTAAAGATTAAACTGACTAAGAATCGTTGTGAGGGTAATACTTGATGATTTATAGCTTACTAATGCCTAAAAGTTTCCAATACGAAATATTGGAAAACCTAATATCTAAAAACTATAGTCTTATTAAAGGAAGTGAATTTAAAAGTTTTTTGTTTTTTGAACCATCAATATGGAAAGAATTTCAAGAGAGTTGGAATAATTTAGCAATAGATCATTGCATGAATGATGGAGGAAAATATAGATATCGAAAATATTTAACACTTGAGTATGATAATAGTTTTAATAAAATAATTGAGAAACCTGGAGAGCCACACTACCAGTACAAGCAGTTTAATGATTTAAATGGTGGCATTAAAAGATATTTTGAGCCAATAGAAGAAAAAATAAAAAATAATTTAATATTTATTAGTATTTTAGATTTCTGTATCAATTTTTTTAAGCATATTAATTTAGATAGAAATTGGCATATCGAGGTTCATCAATTTAGGATAATTGCCAAGGAAAACTCTCAAGGATTACCTACACCAGAAGGTATCCATAGAGATGGGGTAACATATGCGTTTATTATGCTCGTTGGTAAAGAGAACATTGTGGGTGGAGAAAGCCACATATATGATAATGATAAACATCCTCTCGTGAATTATGTACTAGAAGATCCACTAGATTGTTCTTTCTTGGATGATGCAAAATTGATGCATAGTGTTTCACCAATTAAGCCATTGATAAATCATGAAGATGCATATCGTGACACCTTAGTTATAACTTTTACCGAGATAAAACCCGACAAAAAAAATTAAATGTTTTCAAAAATTTTTTTTCATTAATTTATCTGTAAAAATTTTACTAAAGAATCATGGTAAAACCCTCATATTCAAAGACTTTAGTTGTTATTTTTATAGGAGTTTTTGGAATATCTACCGCTGCAATTTTTGTTAGATTATCAACAGCAGAATCTAACTTAGATGGAATTGGATTTAACCTTTTTCTGGCAGCTTCCCGACTAATTACCTCTTTTTTATTGATGCTCCCTCTTTTGCGAGGGATGTCTGACATTAAGTTTAATTCCAAAGCATTTCTTTACTCCGTCATAGCTGGTCTCTGTCTAGCTATTCACTATGCAAGCTGGTTTTTATCTCTTTCATATACATCAATAGTAGCCTCAACTACGATTGTGACTACTAGCCCTGTCTGGATTGCATTAATTTCTTGGATTTTTTTGAAAGAAAAGCCATCTCGTCAAGTATTAATAGGTATTTTTATAGCAATACTTGGTGGGCTTGTTATTGGTTATGATGGAGCCACCATAAAAAATGGTATTGGTAATAATCCACTTCTGGGAATGTTTCTAGCTTTTATAGGAGCTTTAGTTTATGGTCTTTATTTTCTAGCTGGAAGAGAAGCACAAAAAAGAGGTTTTTCCACTGGCATTTATGTTCTTGTTGCATATGGTTCGGCAGCAGTAGCATTATTTCCTTTACCTTTTTTTTTCGGCAGTGGATATGGCAACTATCCAGCACTTGTTTATCTTTATGTATTTCTTATGGCAGTAATTTCACAGGTTATTGGTCAAACCTGTTTAAATTGGTCACTCCGCTGGATATCGCCAATTATCGTTACTCTTGCTGTAATGTTTGAACCTGTGTTTTCTGGAATTTTAGCGTATATATTTTTTAGAGAAATACCTAGTATGACTCTATTGATTGGAGCAATAATCATACTATTAGGTGTAGGGGTAGCCGCTCAGAGTTCAGCAAACAAGTAACTTAACTCAGGTTTTAGAAGCGATCGCCCAATCGCCCTACTTCTTCCTATTTCTCAAAACCCTTAATATCTCTTCAACTGGGGCTTTCTCATCATTCATCTTCTCAATGAGCGATCGCTTTAGTTCTCACAGGCGATCGCTCTACCCCAATTAATTAAACTCAAAAGCTTTCAAGCTATCAATCATCCCACAGGACTTATCAAACAAAAGCTCAATCTTGCCCGTATCCCCATGTCTAGCCTTAGCCAGAATCAACTCTAGAATATTCTGCTTATAGGTTTCGGGGTCGTAATACTCATCCCTGTAGGCAAAGATAATATTATCTGCCACCATCTCTAGAATCCCCGATTGAGACAAATCCGACATCATGGGGCGTTTGTCCTGCCGAGCTTCTACGCCTCTGGATACTTGCGACAAAGCCAGAATAGGAGCATCAATTTCTCCTGCTAGTTTATAAAGCGATCGCGCCACATCTCCCAAGTCATAACTACGATTACCGTTGGCATTCTCCCCTGCCATCATCTGAAGATAGTCCACCACCACCAGACCCAAATTACCAACTCTGGCTTTAATCCTGCGACACTCAGAAGCAATGCCAGCTACACTAATACCACGATTATCGTTG
>JBJOPG010000258.1:0-6487 GCA_046050865.1 Cyanobacteriota bacterium | reverse complement strand
CAAAAGCTAATAGCTGAGAGCTAAAAGCTAAAAGCTTAAAACCGATTGACAAACAACGTAGTCTCTTAACTTGTCACCAATGGGTAATGGGTAATGGGTGATTAATTTCATCCAGCTACTTAACCAACTAGAGCAATGTTGGCAGTTGCTTCTTGTCGTAAGACTCGTTTGAGTACTTTGCCTGTAGAATTTTTGGGTAAAGATGCCACAAAATCGATTTCGTGGGGAATTTTGTAGTTTGCTAGGCGTTGGGAACAAAATTCTTTGATTTGGGTATCAGGAATTGGCTGATGGATATGTTTCAGCACAATATCTGCTTTGACAATTTCCCCTTTGACTGGATCAGGAACCCCGTAGATCGCTACTTCACCAACGGCAGGATGTTGATATATTACCTGTTCAACTTCCGTGGGATAAATCTTAAACCCAGACATATTAATCATGTCCTTCAGGCGATCGACAATGTAAAAATAGCCCTGATCATCCATGCGACCCAAATCACCCGTATGAAACCAACCATTCTTAATGGCTTTAGCTGTTGCTTGAGGGCGATTCCAGTACCCCAACATCACATTGGGACCACGAATGGCAATTTCCCCTAATTCCCCTGGGGGTAACTGATGACCATAACGATTCACAATTTTTAGCTCCACATTGTCAATAGGCATCCCCACCGAGCCAAATTTATATTGCAGGTCATGGTTGTAACAAGCACAGGGAGAAGTTTCCGTTAGACCATATCCCTCATGGATTAGGGAACCATATTTGCTCTGCCAATTTCTGACCACTTCCACAGGCATTGATGCGGCTGCTGAAAAAAAGTAACGGATACTTTTCAGGTGGCGATGAGCTATGTCTGCATTCAGCAGTTTAATGAATACGGTGGGTACACCAAAAAACATGGTAACTCCCTCTTCAGCGATCGCCTTTAGTACCTTGTCGATCTCAAATCTTCGTTGTAAAACGATGGTGGCGCAGGCATTCAGTCCCGCATTGAGAATCGCATTTTGACCAAAACAGTGGAATAAAGGCAAATAAAGCAGTAATTTATCATCTGCATTCATTCGACAACAACGGTTGTGAGCATACATGTTAGAAATAACGTTGCTGTGGGATAAGGTTGCTCCCTTAGAAAACCCTGTGGTGCCAGAAGTGTAAACAATACTGGAGGGGGTATTTCCTTCAACTTTAATTGCTCGTGCCTTCGGGTCGGCATTTGCCATTACTTGGGCTAAACTCAATCCTCGATCACTGGCTCCCTCCGCAATTAAGATCTGCTGGAGGTATGGTAAATCTGTCTTTGAGACATACTTGCATTGTTTCTCTGTGGTAATGACGATTTTGGCAGCGCAATCATTGAGAATATGGCTGACTTCTTCCTCCTTAAACATAATGTTGATTGAAACCGCGATCGCTCCTAGTTTCAGAATGCCAAGATAAGCAATGATAAATTCGGGAATGTTGGGCAAAAACAGAGCTATGCGATCGCCCTGATTGATTCCTAGTCCCCGTAAGCCATTGGCAACTCTGCTGGCTAAGCGATCAAGCTGTTGATAGGTAAAAGACTGCTCCTCGAAGATGAGAGCTAGTTTATGGGGGAATAGTAAATGCCCCCGCTCTAAATGATGGGCGATATTCATGATTAAATGACGTTACGGATTTGATGTCTGACGGACAAAGTTTTTCTGTTCTTAGCTTTCAGCTTTTAATAATGTCTGGTTTACTGCCTGGATAATGACACCACCCCCCTGGATATCGGCAACGATCTTGGCAATGTGTTCATCCAAAGGTAAATCGAGGTCATTCCAGACATAGGGTTGGTCAGGGGAAGGGGGTTGTCCAATTACTTCCAGCACCGCTAAATATAGTTCGCGAGTCAGTGGAGAAAGACAGACCGACGCATCATAATGTCCTTTAATAAGATAGGTGCGAAGATCCACCGCCTGGATACCAAACATTAGGGAAATGGCTAAATACTGCTGAAAGATCTCTAGCGATCGCCGAGTTAGATTAGCCGAAGCAAAACCTTGACTATTGATGTTTTGATTGAATTGTTCGGCATGGGTGGGAAAACGATCCGCCAGGGAATTTCCATAAAAAGTCAATAGAGGCATGATGGAATTCCCCACAATCTGCAATCCTTTTAAGCCCATGTTGACGGGATTTTCGGTATTCCCCGTTAAAGAAGCGGATAATCCATGATTAAATTCTGGTGCCACCATTAAGGCGATTTGAGTATCCAGGTGTTTTGCCAACATGCCAATGTGATAGCGTAAGCGATCCATCCCCGTGCCAATATATTGACCCAGAAAATTACCGCCATGATAGCTAGCCTGATGCTCCACATCGATCAGGGGATTATCGGTAACAGAATTCATTTCCACCTCAACTTGGGAACCGATTTGTTCAATGCCATCGACAATGGGCCCTAAATATTGAGCTAGACAACGGAGGGAATAACGGTCTTGAATTGGCTGGTCTCCACGATAATCATGAGAGCCATCTAGTTCATCCCTAATTAAGCTAGAGTCCGCTAATAGTGACAGCATTTGATTTGCCGTCCAGACCTGTCCCGTGTGGGGTTTGTGAGCGTGAATAAAGGGATGAAAAGACTGATTGGTGCCCTGTAATCCTTGGAGGGCTAAGGCGTGAACGCCCATGGTCAATGCCAGTAATGATTTCGCGTCGGAGATGCAGTTAGCGGCGATCGCCGTCATCACCGAAGTCCCATTCATCATCGCCAACCCTTCTTTAGGCAAGAGTTCTATCGGTTCTAGACCCAGTTTGCTCAGGGCAGTGGGGGCATCAACTGTTTCACCGTCAAAGTCCACAGTATATCGGCAATCTAAACCGACTAAGGCTCCAGTAATATAAGACAGGGGAACTAAATCACCACTAGCACCAATGGAACCAAACTCATAAACATGAGGGGTAACCCCTGCATTGAGGAAAGTAACTAACCGCTGAAGTAATTCAAGTCGAATACCTGATGCACCATAGATGTGGGAATTAACCCGCAAGAGCATGGCGGCACGGACATCAGCGAGGGGTAATTTTTTGCCTGTTCCTGCTTTGTGATACCAAATCAAATTATTTTGCAACTCTGCTGCTTGTTCAGGAGCGATCTCAATGTGAGCCATGCCCCCGAAACCACTCGTAACACCATAAATTGGTTTACCAGATTTAACTGCATCGGCAATATAATCGCAGGATGCGGCGACTCCCTGCAAAATTTCCTCTTGCACTGTCAAACCAACCTGCTGACCATGACGGGCAACATGCACCACATCATCTAGAGTCAGGGGGGCATCCCCAATCATCACCACTTTATCGGCGCTAAATTGTTGCGGCTGGAATTTCTGGGCGATTTTGGTGGTCTCGGAACTCGTCTCGGAAAAAGATACTACATTCATCTGGATTCTATTGTTGGGTGTGAAGAGGATACTGAAAATCTAGAAAGCTAAAAGCTAAAAGCTAGAAGCTAGAAGCTAGAAGCTACGAACTAACTAATTGAAAAAGTAGTCTATTCAAATTGAAAAAGGCTGTAATTAAACGGCAGCTAGTACCCCTGGTGCGGTGGTCACTTTGCCTCGACAATTACTCACTTGACTAACCGCTAGCATCTCTTGCATCAATTCTTGATACTGCTCAGGTTTGAGGGATTGAGGCCCATCGGAAAGTGCTTCGGCAGGATTAAGATGAACTTCAATCATCAAGGCATCTGCTCCTGCTGCGATCGCCGCTTTTGCCATCGCTGGGACATATTCAGCTTTACCTGTACCATGACTAGGATCAACGGCAATGGGTAAATGGGTTAGAGTTCTTAAAACTGGGATGACTGATAAATCCAGAATGTTGCGAGTATATTGATTGTCAAAAGAACGAACCCCTCGCTCACAGAGAATCACCTGAGTATTCCCCGCTGCAATTATATATTCCGCTGCTAGCAGCCACTCTTTAACTGTTGCACACATCCCTCGCTTAAGAAAGACAGGTTTTGGCTGTTCACCTACTTTTTTCAGTAAGGAATAGTTTTGCATATTTCTCGCACCAATTTGGATGATATCCGCAACTGCCGCCACCGTATCTAAATCAGATACATTCATAACCTCAGTAATAATTCCCAACCCAGTTTCTGCTCGCGCAGTTGCTAAAAACTCTAAAGCTGGCTCTCCATGACCTTGAAAAGCATAAGGGGATGTGCGCGGTTTATAAGCTCCCCCGCGCAAAAACTTTGCTCCTGCCTGTTTGAGCTTCTGGGCTGTGGCAACTATCATCTTTTCACTTTCCACGGCACAAGGACCGGCTATATGCACCACAGGCATATCTTGTCCAAAATCCACCATGCCATTCGGAGTTTTAATCGATACAATGCTTGACTCACCATTACGAAATTCACGACTAGCCCGTTTAAAAGCTTTTTCAATGCGCACAACTTGCTCTATAAAAGGGCTTAATGCTTGTACTCTGGAAGGCTCTAGTTCAGCGGTATCACCAATCAAACCAATTACTACTTGATGCTTGCCAATACTTTTCTCGGGAATTAGGTTCCAGCTACCAATTTCTTCACTAATACGTTGTAATTCGATCGCTGGGGTTTTGGGCTTCATTACAATAATCATTGCTCAAAAATCTCATTGAAAGTTTGCACATTTCCAATTACATAAGCAATGCTAAAAAAAGTTTTTCTCTAAATCTAGAAATTTTTTTGTAGTCTAATATTTGACTTTATTTTGGCACTTTGCAGATATTGTGAATATCATAAAATATGTCAAGACATGTCAAATCCAGACTTGCTTCAATGAGACTAGCAAATTCAAGAACTTTTCCTCAAATTGCCACGACAATCCTAATAATAATCACCAAACCAATACTCTATTGTTATTAGCTTATCGATAGAGAATAGTTTAATAGTTTATTCTGATCGTATTCCTCATGGAAAGCAAAATATTTCTCTAGACCGTATTAGATCGATTCTTGATTTTAGACTTGCCTAATAATCCTCTGAATCTCAAATATTTTAAGTCAAGGGACTTGAACGCCCCGTAAACAACAATACTAAGAGGATAACGTTAACGAAGACTGCTGTTCATTGCTTATTGCAGATCGAAAAGATGGAAAAAGTATGGAAAGTATGAATAGACTTGAAAACGCCTTCCAAAAGCTCTGCTGCTGTGTCATAATAGATACATCTCCGGATAGGAATATTATTCGGGGTTAGTTGTCCGAGTTTAGTGGTAGACACACTAGACTCGGATGTTGAGAATTGAGTGTTGAAAATTGACTTAATTAGCTTCAGTGAAGAAATCTGGTACTTATTGAAATAGACCTCAAGCAACATTGGTCTATAAGTCTAAAACAGCTTGTATGTAGATGAAATTTAGGTTTCATTACTAACTTTTTTAACCTATATAGTACTTATAACATACACTTCTTAAAAAAAACAGTAATTAGAACTACATTAACTAATTTTTTTCGCTTGTATCCGCTTAAATTAGTCGTATTATTGGAAATAGTCACAGCCTAAATTAGAATTTATAAGATCCAAATGTTACCTAATCTAACCTTAATTTAGGTTAAAAGCATTAGCCAGGCAATGCAACTATAAGCTTTGAGCTATGAACTTCGGAGATCTTCTTGATAGAATTATACTTTGAAAAAAAATAATGTAGTCAAAATTCATTAGGGCTAAATTTTCCAGCCCAATCTAGTAGGTTGCTGATAGATCTTTTTCAGGGTATTAATATCTCGTGGGGAAATAGAGGCAGGATCACTGACCTGGGAAAAATATAGAGCATCATCTGGTTTTGGGCTATGCCCCCAAATTCCTAGGGCATGACCTAATTCATGGCGGAGCGTACCTAACAAAGATGTTCCCGTAAAGTTTGGGCTAACTTCCATGGTCATGCGGAGGGTGATTACCCTTCGGGTACGCTTCTCGATCGCCTCAGGCTTTGGTGTGAGATAAAATTCGTAGTTGGTTTGGGCAGCAACTGCTCTGGGAATATTATATAGTCCTGTCTCAGGGTTTAACTTGACTTTTCTAGTTGGGGTTGACCGCAAGATCAAGATATCTGCGGTATCCTTGGTCTGTACTTCCTGTAGTGGTATATAAACATTCCATTCGGCGATCGCTTTTCTGGCTGCTGCCGTTCGGGTATTACCGAGTCTACATATATTTTGAGGGGAAACTGTGACCACACTAAATAGCCCAAAGGCGTTGTTTCAATCTGATCAAAGTAATCTCCCTGGTTATTTTGTTCCCAGAGGGCAAGAGACTGAGGTAATGTATGAACCTTTAGGGAAGGTAGGTTGTCAGGATCTGGAGGTTGAGAAGATACCGCTTGAGAAGGAATAAAACACATTAAACAAACGGCGATCACAAAACGGAGCAGAAAAGCGATCACCATAATCCTCATTTGTCTTTCCCCTTTAGGAAAGTATTTCATGCCGATTCTGCAAAAAATCTACAAATCTGCTAAATCCC
>JBJOPG010000257.1:0-7507 GCA_046050865.1 Cyanobacteriota bacterium | reverse complement strand
CCAGCTTGTTATGACGATCTGGAGCTGACGGACTGTGCTTTTTTAATTGGCACGAACACCGCCGATTGCCATCCCATTGTCTATAATCGTCTAAGGATGCACCAGAAGAAAAACCGCAAGGTAAAAATGATTGTGGTCGATCCACGGCAAACCAAGACAGCAAAGGATGCGGATCTACATTTGGCAATTCAGCCAGGGACGGATATGGATCTCCTCAACGGGATAGCCTATCTGTTATTGCGTTGGGGAGAACTGGATACCTTCTTTATTGATGAATGTACTAAAGGCTTTAATCAGTTCGCGGAGGTAATTCAAGCATATCCCCCTGAAAAAGTGGCTCGTCGTTGTGGAATTCGGATCGATCATCTGGAACAGGCAGCTCGCTATTGGGCAGAATCTTCCAAAGTTTTGTCTTTATGGTCGATGGGGGTAAACCAGTCTTCGGAGGGAACAGCCAAAGTACGCACCATTATCAATTTGCATCTGATGACAGGGAATATTGGCAAACCAGGGGCAGGACCATTTTCTTTGACAGGACAACCCAATGCCATGGGGGGTCGCGAAGCAGGGGGGCTATGCCATATTTTGCCTGGTTATCGCTCCGTCACTAACCCGACTCATCGTCAGGAACTAGAACAAGCTTGGCAATTACCGCCAGGTCGGATTAATCCTCTGCCAGGCAGGGACGCATGGAGTATGATTACAGGTTTGGAAACAGGAGACGTTGGCTTGTTGTGGGTGGCAGCTACCAATCCAGCGGTGAGCATGCCCGACCTAGTAAGAACGAAAAAAGCCTTATGGCGATCGCCTTTTACCATTGTCCAGGATGCCTACTATCCCATGGAAACTGCCAGCTTTGCTCATGTAGTGCTGCCCGCTGCCCAGTGGGGGGAAAAAACAGGAACCATGACTAATTCCGAGCGAGTGGTTACCCTTTGTCCTCAGTTTCGACCAGCCCCAGGGGAAGCTCGACCAGATTGGGAAATTTTTGCAGAAGTAGGACGGCGTTTAGGCTTTACCAAAGAATTTGACTTTGCCAATGCGGCTGAAGTTTATCAAGAATTCGTCCAGTTAACTAAAGGTCGTCCTTGTGACATGAGTGGTTTAAGTCACGGCAGATTACGCCAACAGGGATCAATTCAGTGGCCCTGTCCCATAGAAGAAGCAAAAGATCCCAAAAGCATTGCCTTAACTTGCAGCACCGAGAGAAATATACCCCAAGACCAAGGAGAAGCCAAGGGTCTATTTTCTAATTTATTTCGTGCCAAAGATGAACCCATCGTGGCAAAAAGACTTTACACCAATGGTAGCTTTAATACCCCTGATGGTCGGGCAAACTTTGCCGCCTTTCATTCCAAAGGCTTAGCTGAACCCGCCGACCCCCAATATCCTTTTGTCTTAACCATTGGTCGCCTTTATGAACACTGGCACACCATGACTCGCACAGGTCGGATTGATAAAATTATGAAAAAACAACCCCGACCATTTTTGGAGATTCACCCTAAAGACGCTGATAAATTAGGCATTGCAGAGGAAATGATGGTAGAAGTGCGATCGCGTCGAGGCACAGCACGCTTTCCCGCCCGAGTTACGGAGGCGATCGTTCCCGGCACAGTCTTTGTACCCATGCATTGGGGGGCATTGTGGACAGATGACGGGGAAGCAAATCTACTGACCCATCCTGAAAGTTGCCCCATCTCTTTGGAGCCTGAATTAAAAGCTTGTGCTGTCAATCTGACTCCAGTGGAATTAGGGAACAAAACAGAAAGCGATCGCCCCCAAACAATTGCTTCTAGTGTGTCAGAGAAATCCTTATCGATTAAAAGCTAAGCTATAGCCGTACAAAATTAGCTTAGAACAATTAGGGTGATAGGCTCGTAGGTAGTAGGTAGTAGATATCAGTAAAAAAACGTTCTAACATTGTCTAGTATTGCTACAAATGCTGATTTAATCCAGTAGTTGTTTAAATGATTCTAAGGGTATTTCCAACTTTTCAGCCGTTGCTTGTAATTGAGTCTTAAACGCCGCTAGATCTGAGCCAAAGCCACATAGTTTTGCGGCTTGTTGCAATCCCCCTGAAGCATTAGCCCCCGCACAGCTAATCAGCTCTTTCCCCGTCAAGGGCGACTCTCCTGACAGTAGCTTGCGTTGGGATTCTCCCCAAAAAGCGCTGAGAGTACAAATTTGCCGATCATCCTGATTTTCAATTGACCATCGATAGGTCACCTTTTGCGGATTAACCCGTACTTCCACTAATTTTGCGCCCATGTAATATTGCATCTGACTCAGGGTTTGTTGTCTAATTTCCACAGGATCATTTTTATTAATAGTTCGCTCTAAATGAGCCTGAGTCGGTCTAGCCATATTGAAAAATTGAATGATTAAATGATTATTCCAATGTTAATAATCGTTATTTTATCAAAAGCTTAAAGCTCTAAGAGTTTAAGACGACTTCTGATTGCTGTTAATTGAAGCCCAATCTTGAGGAGTGTTGCAGTTAAATAGACTACGGCGATCGCCAATAACCAATTCTCTAACAGCATGCTGTGCTAACCAGGATTGAAAAGATCTTCCTCCTTCATTAATATATTGCTGCAAACTAGACAAACAGCCTCGACGATAAAAACCACACAAAGGCTCCCAACCCTTGACACCACTGGGTAAACAAGCAATTTCTGTGGGGAATACTGTTGTCAAAGCGAATAACCACTGTTTTACTTGAGATGAAGATAAGCAAGGTAGATCGCAAGCAAGTAATAATACCCATTCCGTTTTGACCAGCTCTAGTCCCTGAGCAAAAGCAATCAGAGGGGTATTGGACGGAGCATTTAAGACTAACTGTTCCTGAATTGGTTGACAACCATAGGGGAGAAAATTTTGATACTTTTCAATCCAAGGGGAAATTACATAGGTTTGAGCGGTACATTCCTGTGCTACCAAACAAACATGAGCTAACATCGTACCACTATCTAGATTTAAGAGGGCTTTATCCTGACCCATACGGGTGCTTTCACCCCCCGCCAGGACGATCGCCGTAACCTGATCTTCTATCAATGCCATTAGACCTCAATTAGACCTCAATTTGTGAACTGAACAATACCATGAGCAATAACTCAGAGCCACAAAAACAAACAGAGCAATATTTCCAACTGTGGATCTATTTCTTGCCGGTTGTGGGTATCATTCCCTCTATCTGGACTCTATTAAACTTAAAGGATGAGGTGATCCCGAAGGGTAAGCGGAGCTTAATCGCTGACACCCAAAACAATCCCTTAAAAAACTCCGCTGAGCTACTCCAACAGCTAAAAGCCAGTCGATTATCTCTTAATCTAACTCTTCTATGGTTAGGTTCTTATGCACTGTTCTCTTGGGGAGCAGCCGATGGCGCAGAAATCGCCTCTTTTCGCTTGCTCTATGCCAACGCCATCATTACCACGAGTTATTTTGTCGCCTGTACCTTTTTGATGACTCGCTTAGGCAAAAAAAGATTATTTTCAGTTGACTAAATCTACAACTGTACAAATTTATCTCTAATTCACTTTTTTTACTGTAAAACTAAAGCGGGAAAGCAAATTCCCCCTTGTCAGCTTCAGATCCTCTCGTTACTCTATGGAGATAGCTAAAATTAGAAAGCATTATGCAGTCTTACCGATTAATCCACTAAAATAATCCATTAAAATTATTTGGCTCAAGCCTTTGGCTAGTGATTACGCCCTACATAGCCTCTACATATTTTTTCTAGTAAATAGCTGGTAATATTAACTGAATTATATTTGTTTTTGTACATATCTTAATTTTTCTTTAAAAACATTATTTATTTTTATTTTAGGAGAGGGGTTCCTGTGTCAATGAGAAAAGCTTATGAATCAACACCTTCGGGCAGAAAATCAACCGCTAAATTCAATTCCCTTAGCCACCCTCTCAAAAAGCAGCCAAAGAAATTGCATAAAGGAAAAGCTATTGTCGTCGGGTTAGGTTTAGCTGGTGTCTCCCTTGTCTCAGCAGTGGTGGGGGCATTCTTAGCTGTTACTGTATCCGATGTCCCCCCCCTCAAACAGGTGGAGCTAACTCAGGAAGAGCAGAAGGTTTTTAGTGAGACAGACATGGTAGCAGCAAACCTGAATCTGCCCGAACTGAAGCGACCAGTAAATATTCTGTTATTAGGGATCAAAGTGGTTAGCTCTGACCTGGAAAACCGAGGCATCGCTTATGAAAAACAGGATGTAGGCTACGATCACCTCGTTAATTCTTTTCATGGTTTGAGTGACAGCATGTTGTTGTTGAGGTTTGATCCAGAGAAAGAAAAAGTTTCAGTACTCTCAATTCCGAGAGATACTCGTGTCAATATTGAAGGATATGGAATTAGAAAAATCAATCATGCGAATGACTATGGTGGCCCCGCTTTAACGGCTAAGGTTGCTAGCGAATTACTGGGGGGAGTGAAAATTGATCGCTATGTACGGGTTAATGTACAAGGTGTAGAAAAGCTGATTGATGCTTTAGGGGGCATTACGGTCAATGTGCCTAAAGACATGAAATACAATGATTTTAGCCAGCACCTCTACATCGACCTGAAAAAAGGTGTTCAGCATCTTGATGGCGATAAAACCATGCAGTTTTTGCGTTTTCGCTATGATGAGTTTGGGGATATTTCCCGTGTACAACGTCAACAAATGTTAATGCGTTCGGCGGTGGAACAAACCCTAAAACCAGCAACAATTATTAAAATTCCCAAAATACTCTCGGTTATCCAGTCCCATCTTGACACTAATCTGACGGTACGAGAGCTAATGGCTCTGTCCAATTTTGCCTCGAAAACCGATCGCTCTAACATTCAAATGATGATGTTGCCTGGAGACTTTAACAGCCCGGATGAGCGGGTTAGTTATTGGCTACCCAATGAACAGAGAATCCACAAACTCATGACCCAACATTTTGAGTTGCGGAAAAACGATTCAGACTATCTGGCGATCGCCAATAGCCGCGCTGCTGCTTTGGAAGGAGAGTATAATCTTCAGAGTCCCCGTATCAGAATTGCGATTCAGGACAGCACCGATAGTCAACAAGCCTTACAATCTTCCCTTGATACCCTAAGATACGCAGGTTATAGTCAGGTCTCCGCCAGCAAAAACTGGCAAACTTCTCTGCCGGTAACCAGGATTATTGCCCAATCTGGAGATGATGAGGCTGCTCAAGAAGTACGTTCGATCTTGGGTGTTGGGGAAGTAGTAGTAGAAAGTACAGGAGTCTTGGGGTCTGATGTGACAGTGCAACTTGGTCGTGATTGGCAAAAACAACTTGAAGAACCAGCGGTTGAGGAAACACACCTTAATAGGTCAAATAAGCGACAAAGGGACGAGCCTGAATACTAAAAAAACTCAGAAAACTAATAGATGAACCCTGATTCGAGGATAAACGATCGCCAAATCGAGCAAGATCTTGCCCCTACTCGTAAACGTCTGCCTAACCAAAGATGGCAGATTGCTCCCTCTCAGCCAGAAAAAGCTCAGGCATTAAGTCTGGCGACTGGTTTATTACCTCTAGTGGCACAGGTAATGATCAACCGTGACATTGCTACAGCGGCTGATGCCCATGGTTACATTGATCCAGAATCTCAGGATTTACCCTCTCCCCTAGATGAATTCAAAGATCTAGCTATCAGCGTTGAGTTAATTAAAAATGCGATCGCCGATGAGGAAGCGATCGCCATTTGCGGGGATTATGATGCGGACGGCATGACTAGCACTGCTTTGCTGTTAAGAGCTTTAAAACATCTGGGGGCAAATGTCGATTACGCTATTCCCAGTCGGATGAAAGACGGTTATGGCATTAATAATCGCATCGTTGAAGAGTTTGCCGAAAATGGCGTAGGTTTGATTCTGACAGTGGATAACGGCATTTCTGCCTATGAACCTGTTGCGAGGGCCGTTGAGCTGGGTTTAAGCGTCATTATTACCGATCACCACGACTTACCAGAAAAATTGCCTCCCGCCGATGCCATTCTCAACCCCAAGTTATTGAGTGATGCTTCCCCTTATAAGGGATTAGCAGGAGTTGGGGTAGCTTATATCTTGGCGATCGCTACTGCCCAGAGTCTAGGAAAGCTCAAGGGTTTAACGAATCCAATAATGGAACTGTTTACCCTGGGAACCATTGCCGATTTGGGGTTTACGGGCATTACCGAATTCTCAGTTATTAGGGATTCAGGCATTGATCCAGGTGGCGGGAGTAGATGAAGCCCAAAAACAACTTAAACCCGATGATATTGGCTTTCGTTTAGGGCCAAGAATCAATGCTGTAGGTAGGATTGGCGATCCGCAAATGGTCATTGAGCTATTGACCACTGATGATCCTGCGATCGCTAAATTAAGAGCAGATCAATGTGAGGGAATTAATCTCAAACGCCGTCAACTGTGTGAGCAAATTGAACAAGAGGCGATCGCCCTAGTGGAAAATACGCCAATTTCTTGGCAAAGCGATCGCGTTTTGGTAGTCGTGGCAGCAGGTTGGCATCATGGCGTAATAGGTATTGTGGCATCTCGTCTGGTGGAACGTTATGGTGTGCCTGTATTTATTGGCACTTACGAAGATCATGAAGAAGCAGAGGATCAAGAAAAGGAAAAAGACACACCTCCCTCTCCCAGAATGATTCGCGGTTCCGCTAGAAGTATTGATGAATTCAATGTATTTGATGCTCTTAATTATTGTGGTGACTTATTAGGTAAATATGGCGGACATCGTGCAGCTGGGGGTTTTAGTTTTCTCGCGGATAATCTCGAACAAGTAACCCAAAGACTGAGCGAGTTCGCCCATCAGTGCCTGGAAGTCGAACATCTCAAACCCTTGGTCAAAATAGATGCCCAAGCCAGTTTAGGACAGGTTAATTACGAACTTTATCAGCAGATCGAAAGTTTGCAGCCTTGGGGAATTGGCAATAGCACCCCTGTATTTTGGACACCTAATGTTAGAGTAATTGAACAAAGAGCGATCGGTAAAACTCAGACTCATTTAAAGCTAACCTTGCAAGAAGCTGATTCAGCTACCCAGATTAAGGCTCTAGCTTGGCGCTGGGGAGAATATTGTCCCTTACCAGAACATTTAGATATTGCTTACAAGCTGAAAGAAAACCATTGGCAAGGCAATACCAGTATTGAACTTGAATTAGTAGGAGTCAAACTGTCTGAAGCACCTTCCTTAGAGCCGAGTCATCAGATTGCTGCTGTTCCACAGCCTAGTGAAAATCAACCTGTTAAAAATAACCAGGCACAGAAAGCTGTTTTTACCCATAGTGGCAGAATTTATGTGTGCAGTAAAACTAGTAAAGAGCTGCGTATCAGGAACGATCGCGGTAATGTCTTGGCGGTAAGTCAAGGCGATCGCACTGGCTTATTAGGTAAATCTAGAGAGGTCGCAAAACAGGTAGATGTGACTCAAGCTCCTTATTTTCAGTTGATTAAGGTAGCACTACAGGCGATTAAAAAAGACAACTGTTAACATGTTAATTCAC
>JBJOPG010000256.1:0-6314 GCA_046050865.1 Cyanobacteriota bacterium | reverse complement strand
GAGCTAAAAGCTAAAAGCTTAAAACCGATTGACAAACAACGTAGTCTCTTAACTTGTCACCAATGGGTAATGGGTAATGGGTTCTATCCAACTGAAATTGGCTGTAAGTCCGAGCTTGTAATTCCCTAATTCCCCAATTCCCCAGATCGCTACTTTCTGGTAAATTAAACCCACTTACTTAGCATCTAGCATGACTCTTCAACGTTGGCAATTCTATATAGATCGCGGCGGTACCTTTACTGACATTGTGGCAAAAACCCCCGCAGGTAATTTAGTTGTGGAGAAATTACTGTCAGAAAACCCTGAACAGTATCAGGATGCGCCGCTTCAAGGAATTAGAAATATCCTGGGTATTGCCCCTGAGGAACCTATCCCCGCGAAACAGATCGAAGTAGTCAAAATGGGTACAACGGTAGCGACTAATGCCTTACTAGAACGAAAAGGCGATCGCCTAGTATTATTAATTACCAAGGGTTTTAAAGATGCTTTACGCATTGGCTATCAA
Organism: Cyanobacteriota bacterium; assembly: GCA_046050865.1. Classification (GTDB taxonomy): domain Bacteria; phylum Cyanobacteriota; class Cyanobacteriia; order Cyanobacteriales; family Xenococcaceae; genus Waterburya. The sequence goes on along the minus strand of JBJOPG010000256.1, from coordinate 5,809 downwards.
AATCGCCCTGATATCTTTGCCCGTGAAATCATTCTTCCCACTATGCTATACGAATCGGTAGTAGAGATTGATGCTCGCTATGATGCCCAAGGCAATGAATTAAAGTCTGTAGATCTCCAACAGGTTAGACAGGACTTACAGACTATCTACGAGACGGGTATTAACAGCTGTGCGATCGTCTTAATGCATGGTTATCGCTATCCCCACCATGAGCTACAGGTCGCCGAGATTGCCCAGGAAGTAGGATTTACGCAGATTTCCATTTCCCATCAGGTTAGCCCTCTGAGAAAACTGGTTAGTCGCGGGGATACCACCGTCGTTGATGCTTATCTGACACCAATTCTACGACGCTATGTTGACCGCATTACCCGTCAACTACCCAACACCCAACTAATGTTTATGAAATCTGATGGTGGCTTAGTGGCGGCGGCGGATTTTCAGGGTAAAGATAGTATTCTCAGTGGGCCGGCAGGGGGGATTGTGGGGGCGGTTAAAACTAGTGAGGGAGAAGGATTTCAGCGCCTTGTCACCTTTGATATGGGAGGGACGAGTACTGATGTAGCTCACTATGCAGGAGACTACGAACGAGAATTAGATTCAGAGATTGCTGGGGCGCGAATGCGGGTTCCTGTGTTAGCTATTCATACCATCGCCGCAGGGGGTGGCTCAATATTGGCTTTTGATGGGGCTAGCTACCGTGTTGGCCCCGAATCTGCTGGTTCCAACCCTGGCCCCGCCTGTTATCGTCGTGGCGGCCCTTTAACTGTCACCGATGCCAATGTCATGCTGGGTAAGATTCAGCCCCAATACTTTCCTGCGGTGTTTGGATCAGAGGCTAATCAGTCTTTAGATCAAGCAGTTGTCCTGACTAAGTTCACCAAACTTACCTCAACCATCAATACTGCCACCGCTAATAATTTTGCCCCTGAACAAGTGGCGGCTGGTTTTATGGCGATCGCCGTGGCAAACATGGCAAATGCAATTAAAAAAATTAGTTTGCAACGAGGTTATGATGTCACCCACTATGTACTCTGTTGCTTTGGTGGAGCTGGGGCGCAGGTAGCTTGTTTAGTGGCAGACAATTTGGGCATCAGCAAGATCTTGATTCATCCCTATGCTGGGGTGCTCTCTGCCTATGGGATTGGCTTGGCAGATATGAGAACGACGAAAGTAGAATCCGTAGAGCTGACCCTAAAACCTGAGACAATCCCTCAGTTAGAGTCTTTATTTATCTCTTTAAGCAATCCAGACATAACTCCAGATAAAAACATAATTAAACAAGTAATTAGAAAGGTTAACCTGAAATATATGGGGACTAATACAACTTTAAATATTAATTTCCATCAGGATCTGGCAATCATGGAACAAGAGTTTGCCACGGAACATCAAACTCGCTATGGTTTTATTCAGCCAGACAAAGCATTAGTGGTTGAATCCGCTGCTGTGGAACTGGTTCAACCTATGGATATTCCCCAAGAAGCGATTATTGAGCGGACTCGCCCCCTCACCGAATCCCCGACAGCGATCGCCTCAGTACCAATGTTTGCTGCTGATAGTTGGCATAATGCCCAGGTCTATCGTCGTGAAGATTTGCAACCACAGGACTGTATTTTGGGACCCGCGATCATTGTCGAACCCATTAGCACTATTGTCATTGAACCCAATTGGCAAGCCACAGTAAGCGATCGCAATTGTTTGATTTTAGAAACTATTTAGTTTATGGCGTTGCTGAATCGAGATATGAATTTGAAAACTAAAAATTTCAATTATACTCTTTCACGATAGTCTGCTACGGCAGAAGTAGAGAAAATAATCTTCAAATTATCACCTCAAACCCTCCTCCAGATTCTAATTCAGAGATCGCTTCATTCAAAACTTTAATATTCTCTTGGCTAGAAGTTAAATGTAAAGTTGCTTCGTTGGTTTGATAATCATCAAAGCTCATTACGACAATTTTTCTCCCATTGGATCTAGATACCAGCAAAGGAATGCGATCATCTTCTACTTTATTAAGGTAGGTGGCTAAATAAGGTAGGTGGCTAAATAAGGTAGGTGGCTAAATAAGGTAGGTGGCTAAATTTTGACGAAATTCTGTGTAGTTTATCGCTTCCATAAATTTGAGTACGTGTTTTAGTACTTGAATTATACTCTTTATTTTTACCCCGATTATTTAGTCAAAGTAGCGATCGCTATTATTTGATGCTCAACCATACCTAAAATCAATAATGCCTATTTCAGCCTGTGTTTCACAAGGAATTGTTTTTTTTAGGGCATCTACCGTACTATAAGGAGTAAAGGCCAGGTGATTAATCAGCAAATAAACAACTAACCTAAATTAATAGTGATGGTTTTTTAATTAGCAAAATTCGAGAAGATTGAAGATTATGAATAAAACTGTACGTTCTTTATTGCTAAAGACACCTAAAGTTTATGATTTTATCCATAACATTAAAAATAACTATTTTCTAAGTTTTTATTTAAATAAAGTTCATGAACCTGACTTTAATGCCTTTAAGTTAATCTGTGATGATCGCCCGCAACTATTTCTCGATATCGGGGCAAATGTTGGCATGTCTGCGTTATCTTTTTTTACTTTAAAGCCAAATGCTAAAGTAATTTCCTTTGAGCCAAATCCCGTTAACTATCCTTATCTAGATCGATTGTCAAACAAATTCCCAAATTTTCAATACATTAAATCAGGGTTAGGAGATCGACCTGGAGTCATTGATTTCTACTATCCGATCTATAACGGCAAAGAAATGACGGCGTTGGGTTCCTGTGATTATCAGAAAGCACAGAGTTGGTTAAATAAAGATACTGTCTACTTTTTTGATGTTAATAAGTTAAAAATAGAAAAAATAACTATTAATATCGATACTCTTGATAGTCATGAATTACAACCAGAGTTTATTAAAATAGATGTAGAGGGTTTTGAATATCAGGTATTGCTTGGTGCTCAGGAAACAATTAAGAACAATCGTCCTATTTTATTAATCGAAGGAGTAGCAAAAGGAGATAAGGTGCATATGCTATTACAAGAATGGGGTTATGACATTTATCAGTTTTACAACAATAAATTCTATTTAAATCAATTTGATTGCGCTAATAACTTCTTTGTTCCTAGGGAAAAAACTGCAAGAGTTCAACCCTATTTAGCAAGTGAAAAAGAATTATTGGCGATCGCCACTTAAATGATAATCTGTTCATTTTGCTGGCAATTTACAATAAATCGTATTTGATAATTTCCTGCTGGTAGCTGAAGGTCACTTATAAAGAAAAATATCGTGGAGCAATATGACCTAGAAGCTGTGCATACATACTTATTATGCAGTTTGTTCAGGATAATTCTGAGTTAACCGATAAAAAAGCGATCGCAATTATTTGATCTTAGAACGGGTTAATTGATTAATTTATGAACAATATATCCAAACCCGATCCTGTACGCTTAGAAATATTTAAAAACCTCTATCAGTTCATTGCCGAACAAATGGGTATCGTGCTGCAAAATACGGCAGCTTCAGTCAATATCAAAGAAAGACTAGATTTTTCCTGCGCCATCTTTGATGCCTGTGGTTCATTAGTTGCGAATGCGCCCCATATTCCCGTTCATTTAGGCTCAATGAGTGCCAGTGTCACCAGCTTAATTAATCAGGTACAGGATGAGATTAAACCAGGAGATGTTTATCTATCTAATAATCCCTACAATGGTGGGACACATCTACCTGACGTAACCGCAATCACCCCCGTATTCCCCCGTAGGGGCGGTTCCCTAAAGGACTCGCTTCGCATCGCGCGAACCACCCCTACTAACCCGATTTTCTACGTCGCTTCAAGGGGACATCAGGCAGACATCGGCGGCATTACTCCAGGTTCCATGCCGCCCCATAGTACCAAGATTGAAGAAGAAGGAATTTTATTTGATAATTTTTTACTAGTCGCCGCAGGTAACTTAAGAGAAGATGCAGTTAGAGCAACACTGACTAATCATACCTATCCTGCCCGTAATATTTCCCAAAACCTAGCGGATTTTAAAGCGCAAATTGCAGCTAATCATCGGGGGGTGACCGAACTCTTAAAGATGGTTGAGCAATACGACTTAGAAACTGTGCAGACTTATATGCAGTTTGTTCAAGATAATGCTGAATTGGCAGTAAAAAAAGCGATCGCCACTTTAAAAAACGGTCAGTTTCGCTATGCTCTGGACAACGGTGCTGAAATTCAGGTAAAAGTGACTATTGATCGGGATCTTCAACGGGCGGTAATTGATTTTACTGGTACATCACCTCAGCAAGCTAGTAATTTTAATGCCCCGGCTGCTGTAACTCAGGCTGCCGTGTTATATGTCTTTCGGACTTTAGTAGCTGAGGATATTCCCCTCAATGCAGGCTGTTTAAAACCACTTGAGATTATTATTCCTGAAGGCTGTCTGCTCAACCCGTCTTATCCAGCGGCGGTGGTGGCAGGTAACGTGGAAACTTCCCAAACCATTGTTGATGCCTTGTATGGCGCATTAGGTATCATGGCAGCCTCCCAAGGTACGATGAACAATTTTACCTTTGGCAATGAACAGTATCAATATTATGAAACCGTCTGTGGTGGTTCAGGGGCGGGAGAGGGTTTTCATGGCACGGATGCGGTACAAACTCACATGACCAATTCTTTGCTCACCGATCCTGAAGTTCTGGAATCTCGTTATCCCGTGATTTTAGAAAGCTTTGATATTCGCCTAGGTAGCCAAGGCAAAGGACAATACTCTGGGGGAAATGGAGTAATTCGACAAGTACGTTTTTTAGAATCAATGACGGCGGGGATACTATCAAACCATCGTGTTGTCCCACCCTTTGGTTTAAAGGGTGGAGAACCAGGAAAATTGGGTGAGAATTATGTAATTAGACAAGATCAAACAAAGGAAATATTAGACAGTACCGCTACAGTTGCCATGCAGCCAGGAGATACTTTTGTCATCGAAACCCCAGGTGGCGGTGGTTGGGGTGCGGCTTGTAGGGAGTAGTAGGTAGTAGGTAGTAGGTAGTAGGTAGTAGGTAGTAGGTAGTAGGTAGTGGGTAGTGGGTAGTGGGTAGTGGGTAGTGGGTAGTAGGTAGTAGGTAGTAGGTAGTGGGTAGTGGGTAGTAGGTAGTAGGTAGTGGGTAGTAGGTAGTGGGTAGTGGGTAGTAGGTAGTGGGTAGTAGGTAGTGGGTAGTAGGTAGTAGGTAGTGGGTAGTAGGTAGCCTAATCGCATTTTTCCTAGAGGTTAAAAACTTTGGTAGCAGTTGATAACCTGAGAACTCCTCTCGACCTGTAAGATTGGTTGTATATTGCTTTTTAAAGATACTTTATGAACATACGTACTGTTTCCACAACTCCTTTTACGGATCAAAAACCAGGTACATCAGGTTTACGTAAGTCTGTAAGCGTTTTTCAAAAACCCAACTATCTGGAAAATTTTGTCCAGTCAATTTTTGATTCTCTTGATGGGTGCGCAGGTCAGACCATTGTTTTGGGTGGTGATGGGCGTTATTACAACCGCGAAGCAATCCAAGTCATTATGAAAATGGCTGCCGCCAACGGCATCGGACGCATTTTGGTGGGAAAAGGCGGGATTATGTCTACCCCTGCTGCTTCGGCAATTATTCGTCAGTATAAGGCTTATGGCGGGATTATTCTTTCCGCTAGTCATAATCCTGGAGGGCCAAAAGGAGATTTTGGAATTAAGTACAATATTACTAGTGGAGGGCCAGCACCCGAAAAAGTCACCGAGGCAATTTTCGCCCGTTCTCAAGTGATTGATAGCTACAAAATTCTCGAAGCC
>JBJOPG010000255.1:0-6349 GCA_046050865.1 Cyanobacteriota bacterium | reverse complement strand
TGAGAGCTAATAGCTATATGCGAAGCGGTATCCTTTAGGACGAACAGTAACACTATCAAGTTCACGTTGTCCCCTTGTGGGATACCTGGATTCAGCAACGCCTTAATTTAAAGTTTTCATCTCATTACGAGGGATTTTATGAGTCGGATTAAGATACTGCTGCTAATACTGATTATTGCGGCACTAAGTATTGTATTTATTCAAAATCGGGAACCCATCACCCTAAAACTATTTTGTGCTGATAGCAGTACTCAGTCTTGCCTCTATCAGACTCCTGCCCTGCCTTTAGCTGTCTGGATTGCTCTGGCTACCTTGACTGGGGCGATCGCCAATCTCTTGGTACAGACCCTCAACCGCTATGGTTATCAGGACTCTAGCCGCAAAAAGCCAATTCTCGACGATGATTTGTATCCCAGTCGGGATCAAGGGAAAAATAATAAAAATAATAATGGTCGTCAGAGCAAATATTCTGAAGTTAATAGCATCAAAAATAATCTGGGGGATCAGTTGTCTGACACCAAGAGTTATGAAGTAAAGCAAGAACCTAAAAATGTAGAGCGCTCAGGTTCTACTTATTCTTATCAATACCGCGAAGCGAGCGATCGCCCCAAAGATGATGGGGGCAGCAGTAAAAAAAACTCCCTTAGACCTGAAGTTGATTCCAACCCTAATCACGAAGCCGATGATGAAGACTGGATTTGAGAGTAATCTATAGACTCAGGAACAGTTTCTACTAGCAGCAAATATCTCTTTTGATTCTTGTCTAACCATCCCTAACATTGTTGCCCGTTGCAAATTGATAAAAGCTTCTAAGTCCTCTAATTCATATTTATTTTTCAACATTTTTCTTAGCTTTTCTTCTGCTTCTAAGGTTAGATAACCTGTATTTAAAGCTTGTTTGACTATTTCGCGGATTAATTTCATGATCATTTACCAATGTCTGATTTTTATAAAAAGCGGTTTTAATTCTTTTTATTATTGCAAGTAAAATATCTAACATTAAAAACAGAGTTTCTTAGACAAAACAATAGTTTTTCAGATATTTATCTGGTCATCATTAAATTTTAGATAAAGGTGTGTGTTTTTTCTGTAATTTCGATCACCTTTTTTTGGGACTCTACTTAGTAAATATAATGTTTTTACAAAGTAGTCAGCAACGGGGATCACCAACCGAAAAAGCTCTAAAGGATATGCCCTAAAGGATTCCCTACAGTCACGAAGCTACGTGCGACTCAAGCCTTTGTCCTTTAAGACTAGCTGAGTCTAACGACTTGCTATGCCTACGGCAGCTCCGCAAGCGCAGTCTCGTCGCAAAATCAACGATTCTTTTTTAATTAAAGCTTATATCCTCATACCGTCTATTATTTTTTCTCTAGCTAGAGGGATAGAAGGATAGAGACTAAGTCCAGATAAATACCTAGAGGATCAATAAATTTCACTTGATTTGTTGTCAGTATTTATAGTGATCATTGACCTCTCTCAATGTAAGTTAGAGCATCAGGGGGCTGAAAACAGTTACCTCAATGCTAACTATTGCTCGATTTCTTGATCTTTCGCTTTAGCTGGCGAATATAAGACCTTATTACATCAGTTTTGGTCTTCTCAGATTGTTTACAGTACTGTTTTAAAATCAACGCTTCTTCTTCAGAAATCTTTACTTCCAGCCTCTTCATTGTACGTAAATATATCGTATAGTTAGAATATATTACTAGGATTTAGGACTAAACTCAAGCTCAACCATTAGCAGCGGACAAAGATAGTTAAAAACGCGATTGTAGTTAGTTGTGTTTGGAATTGGGGATTCGGTTTGACTAAGCAAGTTTTTGATGACAACAAAATTAATCCAGAGGAAAAAATTATGTTTCCTTCTGCTATTAACCTGCACAAATGTCTGGTAGCAATGGTTGAAGCTGATAATTCTTTACCTATTCAGACGACAGCTAGGGTATGAATACAAACTGCATGGTAGCAAGTTAATCCTTGCTGATCCCTGGTTTGCTTTGAGTAAAAATAACTCTAACTACCAAATGGCATCACCTAGAGTTAACACAATCAGATAGATGGTTTTTGGGTGGGTAAAGCCTCTAATGAATGAAGCAGTAGGTGTTGGTCAAAATTCAGGTCAATTAAATTGCTCAATTTTGTGAAAAACAAGCCATTCTTCACAAATATCTAGCATAATAAATCTGGCAAGATTTTCGATTTTCATTGTAAACAGTTTATCCACGCAATAAATTAATTGATTAAGGTTAAAAGAATGGAACAAATGGGAACTCACCTGGTCATAGACGCTTGGCAAGCACCCGCTGAATTACTCAACGATCCCGAAGCAATACGCGCAGCATTGATTGAAGCGATTACTGTCGGGAAAGCGACTCTGATTGACATGTGTGTTCATCAATTCAGCCCTCATGGTGTTACCGCTACCGCTACTTTGGCAGAGTCTCATATTGCCATCCATACCTGGCCCGAGCATGGTTATTTTGCAGCTGACTTATTTTTTTGTGGCGCCGGTCAGCCAGAAATGGCAGCAAAGGTTTTACAACGTGCTTTGCAGGCAAGACAAGTCAAAGTCCAAGAGTTTCAACGGGGTTTTATACCAGCAACATTAAACACGATTTCATCTAGGGGAGGATAGTACCATATGCTAACTAGGTCAAATTATCTTCAGCAGAAATCAAAATTAAGGATTAGGAAATATAAAATTATCCCCTAATTAGTTGAGCTAGATGTGGTCGAACAGGGATAATAGGTTCTAAAGTTATCAAACTAGACCTCCACAATATTTACCTAGCTCAACATGGCTAATATTTCTGCCGGTTTTGTCATCAAGCTAGCCCTTATCCTCGTGTTAAGTGTGTTGCCATCCTTAGTTTATTTGCTCGTATTTCAAAAGGCTAAGAAACGTTGGAGATCGAGGTTAAGACGTGCCCAAAACTTAAATTCTTATCACTATAGCTATCGAGATCGGCTGAATCGTAGCTCCTATGACTATAGTGATGATTCCTCTGGTCTACGAGATCACCGTAGACCAGTGACCAAATATTTTATCGGGGATACCACCTGTGTCAACAATGCTCATTCCCCCTATATCCGCTGCGCCATCAACCCTGAAGGGCCTTGTGATGAATGTGTACATTATGAAAAGCAAGACCACTGTAACTAATGTTGTCAAACTAATGTAACTGAGGGAAAAGCTGCTGTTTAAGCTGCTGTTTTAAAATAGTTAAGCTAATTTACAACAGAACGCAATTACCCTTCTTACAAGATTAATGTCTGACTTTCTCGATCTCCAACTTCTAATTAACGGCATTGCTATCGGTAGTATTCTCTCCTTAGCGGCGATCGGTTTAACCCTTACCTATGGTATTCTCAAGCTTTCTAATTTCGCCCATGGTGATTTTATGACTTTGGGTGCTTATTTGACTTGGTTAACCAATAGTAGTGGTTTAAATATTTGGCTTTCCATGGTGATTAGCGCCGTGGGAACAATTATTGCCATGTTGATTGCGGAATATTTGCTCTGGAAGCCGATGCGCGATCGCCGTGCCAGTGATACCACCCTGATTATTATTTCCATTGGACTGGCTCTGTTTGTCCGCAATGGAATTTTGTTCTTTTACGGTGGGAGTAATCAGCAATATCTCTTGCCCGTAGTCCGTGCTTTAGAGTTTGGAGATTTGAGAGTTGCCTACTATCGGATAGTAGTTGTGGGGTTGGCGATCGCTGCCATTATTGCTCTCCATCTGATCCTCAAAAATACGAAAATTGGTAAAGCCATGCGAGCTGTGGCGGATAACATTGACTTAGCAAGAGTTTCGGGCATCAATGTGGAACGAGTTGTGCTGTGGACATGGATTATTACAGGCACTTTAACTGCCTTTGCGGGGGCGATGTATGGTTTAATTGCCGTAGTGCGTCCGAATATGGGCTGGTTTCTGATTTTGCCGATGTTTGCCTCGGTAATTTTGGGGGGGATTGGCAATGTCTATGGGGCGATCGCCGGTGCTTTTATTATTGGTATAGCCCAAGAGTTAAGCGTCCCTTTGTTAGGTTCGGAGTATAAACTTGGAGTCGCCTTGGCAATTATGATCCTCATCCTCCTAGTGCGCCCTCAAGGATTGTTTAAAGGCTAACTATTCAAGGTTAATCAAGGCAGATTAATGACGCATTAATGACACATTAAAATTAATCATGACTAAACAAGTAGCTTTTTTAGGATTAGGCTTAATGGGTGGCTCGATGGCGGCTAATCTAGCACGTCATGGCTATCAGGTAAATGCCTGGAATCGGACAGGCGATCGCCCTGGGATAAAAATTGCCCAACAAGCTGGAGCAAATATCGTTGATTCGATTCAAGCCGCCATCAGTGATACGGAGATTATCTTTACCTGTGTGGGGGATATTCCTGATGTTGAAGCTGTTTTGCTGGGAGAAACTGGGGTCATTAATTACGCTCTACCTAATACCCTGATAGTTGATCTGAGTACGATTGGTAGTGTGGCAGCAAAGGCGATCGGCCAGCAGCTACAGCAGCGCAAATTAAGATTTATGGATGCGCCTGTATCTGGGGGAGATATTGGAGCGCAAAACGGTACTTTGACCATCATGGTGGGGGGCAGCACAGCGGACTTCCAAGAATGCCAACCTTTACTCGCGGCGATGGGCAAAAATATTACCCTGTGCGGGGATGTCGGCAGTGGACAAGCCGTAAAGATGTGCAATCAAATTTTAGGTTCAATTTACATGGTGGGTTTGTGTGAAGCGATGCAGCTAGCCCAACACCAAGGCATCGATCCTAATTTAATCGTTGAGGTGTGCGGTACGGGAGCCGCAGCATCTTGGGCATTATCAAATCTGGGAGGCAAAATTATTAATCAAGATTACGATCCAGGTTTTGCCATCAAACACATGGTTAAAGATTTACGATTAGTTCAGTCAATTAACGAGACATCAGGCAGTGGTCTGCCAGGAACCGAATTAGCCGATCGCCTGTTTAAAAAAGTTCAGTCCATGGATAATGGGGAAGGCAAGGAGCAGGGAACCCAAGCCATGATCCGAGCCTATATTAACCTGAATTCGGGTTAAGACAATTAATCGGGTAAGGTAGCTTTTAGCTCTTAGCTTCTAGCTTTTAGCCTTTTGATCAAAGCCAGTTGTAACAACTTATCTGTGCTTTCGTGGCTATTAAAGATCAAAAAAAGGTGAAAGGGAAAAGTAATTTGATTGTCTGCAATTGCAATTTAAGCGATTTCTATTAACGTCTAGTGCGAATTAAAAACTGGGCATTGCTGAATCGGTATGAAAAGTCAAGTTATTATTTTGGCTACATTCTTAAAAAGCTAATAGCTAAGAGCTAAAAGCTATGAACTAGTAAACCTGAACGAAGCTAATTCACATTAAGCGACTTCTAGGGTGGCTAATGGCTCAGGGATGGACTCAGAGGGGGCTTCAAACTCTCCTGTTAAAACGTATTCCAATCTCAACTTTAACCAAGTAGCCAACTGTCTATTGGTGGTAACTACGGCTGCGGAAGGTTGAGGAATTGATTTTTTGAGCGCTGCCATTGCGGGTGCTTCAAGGAAAGCAGGTTGCTTGATAAACCAGAAATCAATCTCCTGATTTCTCTCTTTATAGTTACGAATTCTCTCTTCTATTACCTCTTCAAAAGGTTCTTCTTCCAATAAAAACTTTTGGCTAGCAGCAACGTAATAGTAAGTAGTCATAATCGATTTCGTAGTTGTGAATAAGTATTCTGTGAGTTTTGTGGATGCTTCTACCTATTCTGGCTCGTTGATTTTGAGCACGGCAGTTAGGTAGTGTGACCTATGCTTATTCTTTCATACACAGGATGTCAGAAGCTAGAAAAACGTTGCAATAAATTAAGTAGGTATGCACAGCAATCTATAAAACCCGAGCCTACAATTTTCCTCTACCCCCAAATCCCCAAATCCCCAAATCTCCTAATCCCCTAATCCCCCAGAACACTATTTTCTAGTTAACTAAACCCGCTTACTTAAGCCCCTCAAATCAATAGTCCAGATAATCCCTCAGATATCCTCAACCTTGCTTGATGAGAACGTTTACGTCACAATAACCTTAGACGTAATGCTGAATAAATGAATACAAATACAAATATCGACTACCAGGCGATCGCCCTCGAATTACAGGGAATTGAAACGACAAGCGATCGCGAAAAATTAACTAAATTATCTTTAGATTATTATCACTTCAGCCCAGTTCTCCAAGAGCAATTACAAACTAAACGGGGAGATTTAGCCGTATTTCCCACTACAGAAGCCGAAGTACTGCACATCGCTCAAGTTTGTGTGCAAAATAAGATTCCCCT
>JBJOPG010000254.1:0-6400 GCA_046050865.1 Cyanobacteriota bacterium | reverse complement strand
AACCAGCTACTCCCACTGAAGAAGTAGTAGAGACTCCCACCGAAGAGCCAGCTACTCCCACTGAAGAAGTAACAGAAACTCCTGTCGCAGAAGAACCAGTTGCTCCCACCGAAGAAGTAACAGAAACTCCTGTCGAGGAAGAACCAGCAACTCCTACGGAAGAAGTAACAGAAACTCCTGTCGAGGAAGAACCAGCAACTCCTACGGAAGAAGTAGTAGAGACTCCCACCGAAGAGCCAGCAACTCCCACGGAAGAAGTAACAGAGACTCCTGTCGAGGAAGAACCAGTAACTCCTACGGAAGAAGTAGTAGAGACTCCTGCTGAAGAGCCAGCAACTCCTACTAATGAAAATACTGATATAGATACTGGCAATACCGCTGAAGATTTGGAAACAGATACTGGGGAAGATATTGTTCAAGAATCAGTAACCAATAGTGCAACTAATAGCACTGATGCCAATAGCGAAATAGAAACTTTAGATGTAGATATTTCAACTCTTGAATCTGGAACGATTGAAAACGAAACACCGACCTTAGAAGAATATGCTGCAACGGAAAAACTTGCTGAGTCCAATGACATAGTAAAAAAACTATTTGATCAGGATGAACAGAGAGAAGTTAGCCGAGATCAAGAAGCCAAAAAAGACCAAATTCAAAAAGAAAAAGAAAAAGTAGCAGAAGAACGAAATCCTGCATCAGCAGGTCAGGTAGATCGTCCTGCCTATGAAGTTCAATTTCAAAGTGCATCTAACGACTTAGCGATCGCCATGCAAGAAGAATTTCAACTGAATCAATTAGTTGGTGCTTCGGGGATAGAATTATACGGTTCAATACCTTCCACCAAGGAAATTTCCCATAGATTAGCGCAGTTGGCTCAACAAACTGGTAAAAAACCAGCCTTTATCAATATCTCTCTACAAGAGAATCAGCTAGAGTCAATTGTCGTTTTACCTGAGCAGGAAATACAGGCTAATGCCGATAATTCATTGGTGGCATCATCTAAGTTAAATGGCGTTACTCCATCTCCTGTTGCTCCATCCTCCACTGCTAAAGCTTTAACAATCCGTAAAACAATCAAGAACACTTCTCGTAAAGATATTCTGGCCAAGGCGGCTGAGTTTCGTGCAGAAGTTGGTGATATCAGGAAACTGAATCAGACTGGATACAAACAGTCATCCCAAGAACTATACAATGTCTTGATTAAACCCCTCGAAGCAGAATTAGAAGCTAATGGCATTGATGTCTTAGTATTTTCGATGGATTCGGGACTACGTTTATTGCCTATGGCAGCTCTTTATGATGGGAAGCAATTTTTGGTCGAAAAGTATGCCATGGGAATGGTTCCTAGTTTTGGGTTGACCGATACTCGTTATGTAAGTCCAGAAAACAGTTCTATTTTGGCGATGGGAGCTTCAGAATTCAAAGAGCAATCCTCCTTGCCTTCTATGCCCATTGAATTGGAAACTATTGTGAGTAATCCTCGTCGCGGCGAGTCATTTCTGAACGAACAATTTACTATCCCCAACTTTGTGGCTCAAAATAGTCGCAAGGCACCATTTTCGATTATTCATTTGGGTACTCATGCAGAATTCAAAATAGGTGATTTAAACGATTCCTACATCCAGTTTTATGATAACCAGCTAAAAATACCTCAACTCCAAAGACTATCAGACCAACTTGGTTGGAGTACTAATGATACTCCCATCGAGCTACTGGTGCTAAGTGCTTGTGAAACTGCTTTGGGAGACAAGGACGCTGAGTTAGGTTTTGCTGGATTAGCAGTACAGGCAGGGGTTAAGTCAACTTTGGCTAGTCTTTGGTATGTCAGTGACTTGGGAACTTTAGCCGTGATGGGCGAGTTTTATGATCAGTTAGGGGATACTTTGAATAAGTCAGAGGCATTACGTCAGACCCAGTTAAGAATGCTGCGAGGCAATGTCAAGGTTGATAGTAAGGAGGTCAAGTTATCTAATGGTACGAATGTCCAACTACCAGCAGATTTTCCCGACGGCACTTTAAGCCTCGATCATCCTTATTTCTGGTCAGCATTTACCCTAATTGGTAACTGGAATTAACGCGGTTAGCTATAAGCTATAAGCTATAAGCTATAAGCTTTACTTCTACTCGCTGTTAACACCCTTGTTAATTTTAAATGTTAATTCTTCTCGTAACCACAGATACGGCGATTAATCAATTTTGGAGTTTAGTCTCTGGAGTTTTACGGTTAGATGCCGAGACTTTTGCCTCGATTAACAACTTGCCCTTAAGTTTAATTGCCAGTGTTTTGGTGGTCTTGTTGGCTGGACTATCCCAAACTTTTGGTCAAAGCGTAATGCTGTTTATCAATCGGGTGCGTCCAGTGCGATTTTTGCTCTCAGTAGCGATCGCCGCCGTCTTATTTGTCTTTAACTACAATTTTTGGGTCTTTAGTACTTGGCTAGTAGCAGAGTGGTTCTTTGAAGTTAATCTGCCCCTGGTAGAAGTCATCAAAACCTTAGGGTTTAGTTATGCACCTCTGTTGTTTGGCTTCCTGATGGTCATTCCCTATTTTGGCATGCCAATTTTAGTGGTGTTGTCGATTTGGACTTTACTGGCGATCGCCACTGGTTTGGAGACAATTTCTAATTTAGGCATCTGGTCAGCTTTTGGCTGCTGTTTGGGCGGCTGGTTGGTGTTGCAATTATCTCAGCGGGTGGTAGGCAAAGCGATCGCCCGCATTACCAGTAGTCTAGTTGATTGGGTAGCGGGAGTTGAACTAATTACCGAACCAGATTATCTGGAACAGATGCTTTATAGCGGCTTACCGATTCCGCCTGTAGCAACAGATATTCCTGACTTACTAGGAGACCCCAACCAAAATACTCAATGATCAGGTAAATGTTATGATATGCACTATAAATTACAGTGTTTATTATGTCTGCCAAAAGTATTAATATCACCATTGACGAGGAAATTCTCAGTAAATCTGATCGCTTGGTAAAAGAAGGGAAATACCCGAATCGAAGCAGATTTATCGAAGAAGCGATTACCTTAAGGCTAAAGCAGTTAGACGCGGAGTTTATTGGGGAGCAAGCAAAGTTATTAGGCCAGGAAGAATCAGAAGAATGGTTTGAGGGAGAATTAGCATCTTGGCAAGAAAAATATTAAGGAGAGGTATTTATTGGGCTAACTTAGATCCCACTGTGGGATCTGAACAGCAAGGTACGAGACCTGTCTTAATCACTAGTATTGATGCCTTTAATCAAAATAGTCAGACAGTGATCGCCTTTGCCATAACCAGTAAAAAGCCCAAAGTTACTTATCCTCTGGTGTATGAATTGCCCAAAGATTTATTACCTAAACGATCGTGGGTAAAAATATCTCAGATTCGCACCCTTAGCACTCAAAGATTAGGTCAACAAATTGCTCAGATTGAGGAAGCAGATATGAGTAAAATTATGGCTGGATTGAATAGGTTGTGCTGTTAGGACATGTTATCAATTTAAAAAAATGTTTAAACGGATAGTATTCGTCTTACTAGCATTAAGTATAGTTGCCTTACTTTCTCCAGCCAATGCTTGGTGGATACAGTGGTACGCCATAGTCGAAAATCAATTATTCGATTTGTTGCTGGATAGTGGACGAATTATTGGTATTTCCTTGGTACTAGCGGGTTTACTAGCTCCCTTTGAAGCTCTGGGCTGGTGGGCAGGATGGTATGGTAGTAAGCGCGATACAACTACTTTAGCTGTTAAACATGCCCAAGTTCCTCTCCATCAGGTACATACAGCGCCTCATTATCTAGTCTATCTCGATGGCATCGGCAAAAGCTCATTTAAATATTCTTTTCAAGGAGCGAGGTTTTTACAAAGATTAACAGAATCTCTGCCCAGCGATCGCATTTTGATCGACAACATCATGCCTTACTCTGTCATCAATTTGCCTTTGACCCTCAATCGTCCTTTGGCTAGACTTTGGCAATGGATTGAGCATACTGCTAAGTTTGAATTCTTAGTGTTACTGCGCAATATGTTCCAGGTGGCGGTATCGGTGGATAGCCGTTATGGGCCAATTTACAATCGGGGAACGGCAGAAATAATTATTGATCGCTTGTTGAGCAATGGTTATCAACCAGGGAGCGGGGCTTTAATCACCTTGATTGGTTATAGCGGCGGCGGACAAATATCCCTGGGGGCAGTACCTTATATCAAGCGAGTTTTGGCGGCACCGATTGAAGTAATTTCCTTAGCGGGAGTAATTAGTGGCAATAATGAGGTGGTTCAGGTAGAACATCTTTATCATTTAGTCGGGGAAAAGGATCGAGTCGCCCGTTTTACCCCTTGTTTATTCCCTCGTCGCTGGTCAATTATCACCTGGTCAAATTGGAATCTAGCTAAAAGTCGGGGGGAAATTAGCTTTATTTCTCTGGGCAAGGTAAAACACGACTCCACAAATGGGCCTCTAGATGAAAATGCCCTGCTAGCAAATGGTAAAAATCATTTAGCCCAAACGGTAGAGATTATTTTACGCATTCTCACCCGCGTTGATGGTTATGAACCCTATCCTGCGGCGATCGCCGACTACTCTGTCAAATCAAAGAGGATCGTTAGCGACTATGAAAACTATGTCCAAGCTAAATTTAATCGACCGGATTTTTATCCCATTACCCCATGCTCTTTTCCTCATTATCGACCGATAACGGAATGGATCGGACGTTTGATTTTGCCAGAAGTTACGGAACGCTCTCAGGTGGCAGGAGTTTATCTAGAAATACACCATGCACCAGAACCCGACCTAATTGGGAAAAAAGTATACTTGCGTTGGAGCGATCGCCCTGATCTTCAAGCTTATGTCAATCTAGTTAAAACTAGAATTGATTTTTCGGCACAGGCTTATCAAAGTATCCATCAAGGGATAGTGCATCCGACACGGTTAAATCATTGGCGACAGGTTCAGGCTCTAGAATCCTTGGCTGGTGCCAGACCAAATGATGATGTGATGGTGGCATTAACTTCAGTGGAGGTAATTAGAGAACCCGATCTAGTGCTGTCCATCAGCCGTGAACCAATTTTGATTACGGGTAAGTATTACGCCTTGGTCAGCTTTAGGTCACTATTGCCCGATAACTTCGCTCAGGTACGCCACTATAACCAGCATTCAGGGCAGTTTGATGGTATGGAAGACCTAGTTTATCTCCCCCAGGTGGTGCCAGACCGTAATGGAGTATTCCCCGCCACTGCCAACAAAATTACGGAATCTCCTCTAAATCCAACAGGTTGGTATATCTATGGGGCAAAAGATCACCAAGGTACGTTTACCGTCCAAGCGATCGCCCCCCGTGCTTTATTCCAGTTACAGCCCGATAAAATTATTTCTGGGTTGCCAACCACTACCAACTATATTCACCATCAATATTGGCAGGGAGTTAAGCAAAAAAAAGGGCAAATTGATTCGGTTCTCTTAAATCCCCGCAACTTGCCAGACTCAGAATTAATTAACTCTTATCAAGAAGGCGATCGCCTCCTGGTTCTGCACACCTATGGTGGGATTGGTGGTAATAAACAAGAGTTTGCCCCGTTAGGTTTGTTTTTTGGACATTTCTCCTTTGGTTTAGCCAGAGTTGTCCGTGAACCCTTAACCCAAGAATTACGCTTTAAAATTGCCTATGGTCAGGTATATACCCAAAACACCACGGGAATTATCGCCGCGAGATTAGACTGGACAAACTTTATTGGCGATCGCCAATTCGGTTGGTTAGGCAGCCGTCCGATCACTGATATCATTGTCAAGCTAGATGTGTTTGAAGAATATAACTTCGACGGCTTACGGCGTTTTCCCCTCAATGCTTTAGCCTACCAATTAGACCACATGATGGCGCGCTATCGGACGGGAGACGGTACAGGAGCTACTTTTGTTGGCCCTGCTAATTCTTGCGTCCAGGATTCCTGTCAGGCTTTATATCAAGCGATTAAGATGACTTTAAGCGAAATTGAGCAGAACCCCCAAATCAAAGACTGGATTCTTGCTCACCCCACCCATCCCCAAACCCAAAGACTCAAACGTCTAGTCTCTCTAAATAAAGCCATTGAAGATCAACTAATCACCTGGCAAACCCGTGCGGATTGGGTCGATCCGTTTAAATCTTTGATTGGTACCCGTTTGGCGGATAGTCCCGTAACTACTGTGGTTAACGCTTTAACTAGCTGGCGATCGCTTTTACCCCGTCTGGCCAACGATAGCCTAGGGTCAATCTTCCTCAATCATGGTGCAAGTTTATGGCTATTACAAACCTATCAGGTAGGGGGTTGGGATGAAGATATTAAACCTATTGCACCGACGAAATTATGGATTTAATTTCTGATAAGTAGGTTGGTCAAATTAATTAGAAGATGTTTTAGTAGGGAGTTGGGGAATTAGGGAA
>JBJOPG010000253.1:0-6420 GCA_046050865.1 Cyanobacteriota bacterium | reverse complement strand
ATGGTTTGCCAATTAACCAGTAGTAAATACTGATTTTCGATCTCTAAACACTTTTGGAGATTGTGAGAGAGGTATCCCTTCATTGAAGCAATAATTTGGGCAGCTTCGGCAAAAGCAATTTCAAATTGCTGACTCATTCCTGGCTTAATATTCAAGATAGCTACTTCTAGGATCATGATTTAATTAATGGTTTGGACAATTGTTAGGGATCAATTTAGATTCTATCAGTACCTCATAGCAAGGATTATCGGACTTACAGACTTATTATGAAAATTGATATTCCTTCAATTGTGGAAGGATACAGTCAGGGTTATTTTTTAATGGCTGAAGATGATCATCAACTTGACTGGTATTCTAGTCGTCAGCGGACTCTCATTCCTTTAGATGATCGCTTTCGCTATCCTAAATCTTTACAAAGAACACTGAACCAACAACGATTTTCGGTAGCAATTGACCGTAATTTTAAAGCAGTGTGCGAAGGTTGTGCCGATCGCGATCAGACTTGGATTTCTGATGAGCTAATGGATATATATCTGGCTTTACATCAAGCTGGCTGGGCTCATAGTTTTGAAACGTGGCAGGGAGATCAACTAGCGGGAGGCATCTTAGGCATTGTAATCAGGGGGGCGTTTATTGGCGAATCTATGTTTTATCGTCTTAGCGAAGGCTCGAAAGTAGCAATGGTCAAATTAGTCGAACATCTGAGAAAGAGACAATATGTTGTCTTTGATGCTCAATTACAAAACCCCCATTTGGAACGTTTTGGCTCCATCATTATTGATGGGCAACAATATCAACAATTGCTTCACCAAGCAATGATGCGGGATTGTATTTTTGCTCCTGTCAGCAATTGTTAGGTTAATTTCTAGGATAATTTTTAGTTAATTCTGGAGATGCCAAATTTTCATTGTCTGATCATCACTAACGCTGACTATCGTAGAGCCATTGAGATTTAAATCTACACTAGACACCATCTCCTCATGACCTTTTAGGACAGCAAGTGGTTCATAGGTTGTTAAACTCCACATCCAAATGACCCCATCATCACTACCGCTGATCACTTTTGTTCCATCGGCACTAATGTCTACGGTATTGACCCACCCCGCCGCAACCTCAAAAGTATGTTTCAATTCAAAGGTTTGCCAGTTCCAAACTTTCACTGTTTCATCATCACTACCACTGACAATGGTTTGTCCATCAGGAGAAATCGCCACAGTATTGACGACATCTTGGTGACCTTCTAAAGTACACTCCAAGGTACCACTCTGGAGATCCCACACCCTGACAGTTTCATCACTACTCCCGCTAACAATAGTTTTTCCATCGTTACTAACGACAACGCTATTGATCCAATCTTCATGTCCCGTTAGAGTAAGTTCAGATTTGCCCGTCTCTAGATTCCAAATTCTAATTGTTTCATCATCACTAGCACTAATTGCTGTTTTGCCGTCAGGTGCCAGGGCAACACTATTAACCACGTCATTATGTCCCTTCAGGGTTTGAATTAATTCTCCCGTTTGAAGATTCCACACCTTGAGGGTTGTATCATCGCTAGCACTAACTAAGGTTGTGCCATCATCACTGATGGCAATACTATTAACTAAACTCTCGTGTCCTACCAAAGTTTGCTCTAATTCACTAGTTTGAGCATTCCAAACTCTAATGGTGTTATCCCAGCTACCTGTAATTACTTTTGTTTGATCAGCACTTAAAACTACACTGCTAACCAGATCTTGATGAGCTTCTAAATCCGTCGTCAGTAAATATTTAGTCGGCAACTGATCTTGCGGCATATTATACGCCACCTCTCCCTCACCAGTTTTCGATTCCCTTGCTTCTGCTTTTTGTTGTTCCAATTGTGCTGCTTTTTCTGCGGCGATCGCCTCGGCAGCTAGTCGTTTTTCTTCTTGTTCTGCCGCTTTTTGTCTAATCGCTTCGGCAGCCAGCCGTTTTTCTGCCGCTATACGTTCTTTTTCCGCTTCTGCTAATTCAGCTTCTTGGGTCAGCTTGGCGATCGCTGATAAATAAATATTGATGGGAATCCCTCGACTAATATCTCTACCGGTAGTCGGGTCAACTTCTGACTCGCCATTGATTGCCACTAACAAGCCATTCTCATCCACGACTGCGCCACCACTACTTCCAGGAAGCGTCTGATTTGAATACAGTAAAGCATAACCCTCAGCTTCTTCTGGGTTGATCATAATATCTTTCCTGATACTTCTGACCTGACCAGATACTAAATCCAAATCATCTTGCATTGCTGGAAATCCAGCAACAAAAACTGTCTGCAACGGAACAACCTCATCGGAATTGCCTAACTCAGCAATAGTATATTCTTTGGGGCTCTCAAAGGTGAGAATCATTAGATCCAAGCCTGGTAGCTCTTGCTTGGTTTTTACTGAGTGTTCAATCCCGTCAGGAGTCTGAACTCGGTAGACACCACCTTCACCCGCCACATGATAATTGGTGATCAAAGAATAGCTATTATCATTCCGCCCAATAATTACTCCAGAGCCAGTATTGCCTGACTGGGCTTGAATTACTTTGACGGTGATCTCTTGAGCAATAGTGCTGATTTCTTTGGCATCAAGAGCTAATATCTTGGTTGGCTCCAGTAGAACAAAACTTGTACCAACCACCACAGCTAAGACTTGTTGCCGAAAATTCATTTAATCTTTGATTGAAACAGAAATTAAAATATAGAAATTAAAAGGATAATCAAGATCTATTTTTTATATACTATGATACTTCTCATAAAAACGTCAAAACGACCATGAAACTGGTTCATGAATCGCATCTTCAATATAAGCTTATTAAGCTTATTTGATTTTTAATTCTGCCTTAATTCTGCAAGAAATCTACAAGAAACTCATAGAGATTGGGTGGGAGAGGGTAGTTAGGATTCAGGCTAGGTTTTAATAAAACCTCCTTGAGCTTTGATACTTTAAAGACGTAAGTACGAGACTAACTAGCCTTCAAAAGATCCCTCTCCACTGTCTTTTCGCAACTTTTCGCAAACTTAATAAGACTTCCCAATGGAACAATCCATAGTCCAGGATTTGATCGTGATATGTTCAAGTAGTTCTAATTAATTATGTATGTGAACTTTAGGTCGCACAACAGCCATTGTTATGATACTTAGATTTTGGTAACCAGCCATATCTGGCAAAGATTACGATTCATCTCGATGTCATTCACTTAGCTTTTCACTTAGTAAACCGGTCAGTAAACCAAATAAAAGCAGCTAGATAAATCCGTCTGTATATTGTTACCTTGATCTGGTGATACGCTATTGTGTAGATTCGTAGACGGGAGGTACTTGCTAGAATCTCCGTTGGTTAGAAGCTTGGTGCACTTCTTTGTACCTAACTCCTAAGGTAGCATCCCTCGAATTGATAAGACCAGATGTATTTACTAATATTTACACTGTTTAACTGACTGAAATATTGCCTTAATTTTAGTAAATTTTTAATCAATTATTTTTGCTCTAATACTACTGCTATGTCCTCTACAACTGTACCCAATTCTGCGTCAAGTCATACTAAGCCTCTTTTGATTTTGCTAGATGGTCATTCCTTAGCATTTCGCGCTTACTATGCTTTTAATAATCCTCGAAGAGAGCCTTTAGTCACTTCCCAAGGTATTCCTACTAGTATTTGCTTTGGTTTTATCAACTCTTTATTGCAGGTATTAGAAACAGAATCACCCCAATCGATGGCGATCGCCTTTGACTTAGGAGAAGTAACTTTCCGCCATCAAGCTGATGAAAATTACAAAAGCGATCGCACAGCAACCCCCGATGATTTTATTCCCGATATCGCCAACCTACAAAAATTACTTCAGGGATTTAAGCTGCCGATTTTGACCCTGGGAGGATATGAAGCGGATGACATCCTGGGCACTCTTGCCCTGAGAGCTAGTGAAGCAGGGTATCGAGTCAAGATTGTGACCGGCGATCGCGATTTATTTCAAATGGTGGATGATGACAAAGGAATTAGTGTTCTCTATTTACACAATCAAACTTTTCGCAAAACAGCCCGCAGTTACACTGAATTTGACCGTGCGGGAGTAATCGCCAAGATGGGGGTAACTCCTGAGCAAATCGTTGACTACAAGGCATTGTGTGGGGATAAATCCGATTGTATTCCAGGAGTCAAAGGAATCGGCGATAAAACGGCGGTTAAGCTGTTGCAGGAATATGGCACTCTATCGGTCGTGTATGAAAATCTAGCAAATATTAAAGGAGCCAATCAGAAAAAGTTAACTATCGGGAAAGAAGCGGCACTCCACTCGCAGTTTTTAGCCCAGATCGAAACTAAGACACCGATTGAAGTTGATTTAAGTGATTGTGATTTAGTGGGTTTTGACCCCCAAGCAGTGTTGCCCCTATTAGAAGAGTTAGAACTCAAAAAAGTAATTAAAAACCTGAACCAGCTTCAGGTAAAACTAGGTGGCAAAGCCTCAAGCAATGACCAGGAAATTGATGTTGTGGCTTCCTCTACTGGCGCAAAAAAGCAGAGCATCAATGAGAGTATTAACAATAATGCTCAATTGTCTCTTTTTGGTGATCATGCTGCCATTGACCTTGAACCTGAACTTGAACCCGCAGTAACATTATTCCAGCCTGAGTTAAATACCCAAATTGTTGATACGAAAGAGAAACTCCAACAACTTGTAACAACCTTAAAACAGCATACCGATCCTCAAAAGCCCGTAGCCTGGGATACAGAGACGACATCTTTAGAGACGCATCTAGCGAAATTAGTTGGTCTGGGTTGTTGCTGGGGCGATCGCGATACAGACATTGCCTATATTCCCATTTCCCACACCACGGGGACACAACTGTCACAACAGCTAGTTTTAGAAACCCTCAAGCCGATCTTAGAAAGCGATCGCTATCCGAAAGCCTTTCAAAACACTAAGTTTGATCGCCTAGTACTTCACCACCAGGGAATTAACCTCGCAGGGGTAGTCTTCGATACGATGCTGGCAAGCTATGTGTTAGACCCAG
Organism: Cyanobacteriota bacterium; assembly: GCA_046050865.1. Taxonomy (GTDB): domain Bacteria; phylum Cyanobacteriota; class Cyanobacteriia; order Cyanobacteriales; family Xenococcaceae; genus Waterburya. The sequence continues at coordinate 1,406 of JBJOPG010000253.1, read as the reverse complement.
AAAAGACCCATAATTTAGGAGATTTATCCGCCCGTTATGGGTTAACAATTACAGCCAAAAGCTACAAAGACTTAGGCATACCCAAGGGAAAAACGATCGCTGATTTAGAAATTCCTGTGGTTGCCGACTACTGTGGATTAGATGCCTATGCAACTTACTATCTTGTAGCCCAACTCCAAGCCAAATTAAGGGAATTTCCTGAACTAGAAAAGCTACTCATGGATGTGGAACAACCTCTAGAAAAGGTGTTGGCGACCATGGAAAGCACAGGTATTAAATTAGACACCGATTATTTGCAACATTTTTCCCAACAGCTCAATCAAGACTTGCACCAGCTAGAACAAGCCACCTATGACGCAGCAGGAGAAGAATTCAATTTAAATTCCCCTAAACAGCTCAGCGTAATTTTGTTTGAAAAACTAGCATTAGATGTCAAAAAAACGCGACAAACCAAAACAGGCTATTCCACAAATCAGCAGGTACTGGAAAAACTGCGGGGCGACCATCCCGTAATCGACAATATGCTGGAGTATCGTACTCTAGCCAAGCTTAAATCCACCTACGTTGACGCTTTACCTACTATGGTTAGACAGTCTACAGGTCGCTTGCATACCGATTTTAATCAATCCGTAGTTGCCACGGGCAGATTATCTTCCTCCAACCCCAATCTCCAAAACATTCCCATCCGTACCGAGTTTTCTCGCCAAATTCGTCAGGCATTTATCCCCGAAACAGGATGGCTACTAGTGGCGGCAGACTATTCCCAGATCGAACTCAGAATTCTGGCTCATCTTAGTCAAGAACCAGTGCTACTGGATGCCTATCTTCATGGTAAAGACGTGCACAGCGTCACGGCAAAACTACTGTTTGACAAAGAAGAAATTACAGCGGCAGAAAGACGTTTGGGCAAGATTATTAACTTCGGCGTAATTTATGGCATGGGAGCCCAAAGATTTTCTCGGGAATCTGGTCTGCAAGCGAATGTTGGTAAGTCGTTTATTGAAAAATACCGTGAGCAATATGCCCAAGTGTTTCGATATCTAGAAAACGTCAAACAACAGGCGATCGCCCAAGGTTATGTCCAAACAATTTTAGGCAGAAGACGCTACGTAAACTTAGTTAGCGATAATCTTAAATCCCTCAGGGGAACTAATCCAGATAAGATTAACCTAAATGATCTTAATTACAGTTATATCGATGCAGAAATCCTCAGAGGAGCTGCCAATTCTCCCATCCAGGGTTCTAGTGCAGACATCATTAAGTTGGCAATGATCAAGCTACAGAAAATTTTGCAAGATTATCAGGCAAGATTGTTACTTCAAGTACATGACGAATTAATCCTGGAAGTTCCCCCCGAAGAATGGCAAGAATTACAACCAATTATCAAATCCACCATGGAAGATGCA
>JBJOPG010000252.1:0-6426 GCA_046050865.1 Cyanobacteriota bacterium | reverse complement strand
TAAAATCTTACATTTTCTTGTATGGATATTACTTGATAACATTGTACTATACGGGCTAGAAGCTAGACGCTACCGACTAGTTCATTGAAACGAAGCTAATTCACATCAGACGTTTAAATATATTTAACTTAATGAACTTATGAGTCTTAAAGCAGTTTTTCTCGATTTTAGTGGCGTAATTATTAATGATGAGGCGATCAATCAAGAATTAATTGCAGAGATACTTCTGAGGGAAAACTTGCGGTCTGATGATGATGAGTATACTCAATATTGTCGTGGCAAAAGCGATCGCTGTTGTTTAAAAGATATCTTAGCCAGTCGTGGTCGTATTTTAACGGATGAGTATCTCGATAAACTACTCAAAACCAAAGCTCTAGGTTATCGTCAAAAAGTTGAAGCGTTGCCAGAAATAATTTGTCCTTCTACTTTACCTTCTTTTCTAACTCGGTTAAAAGAACAAGATATAGCGATCGCTTTGGTCACAGGGGCAATCCGTTCAGAGGTAGAGTACATCTTAGCTAAAACTGAACTTGCCTCCTACTTTGATTTGCTGGTGACGGGAGATGATTTAGATGCCAGTAAACCCGATCCTGCGCCTTATTTATTTGCTCTGTCACAGCTTAATCTCAATCCGCAAGAATGTTTAGCAATTGAAAATAATCCCGTGGGGATCGCCGCTGCTAAGGAAGCAAAGATCCAAGTGGTTGGTCTCTCTAATCTTTATCCACTACATATGTTGCAACGCCAGGCAAACTGGACTGTTGATGATTTTCTGGACATCGAACTAGATCGAATAGATCGAGTACTCTCTCGCATTGCTTGATCTGGAAATTTTTTGCTGCCTCAAGAACTCAGGTTAATTCATTTTTAATAAGACTCGTTTCCAATGCCCTTAATCTGAACAAAGGTTAACTGGAAGACAAACAGCAAAGCAGGTTCTTCCTGGTTGAGATTCGAGAGTAATGGAACCACGGTGACGATTTTCGACAATGCGCCGAACGTTATCTAAACCTAAGCCTGAACCTTCCCCGACAGATTTAGTTGTAAAAAACGGTTCAAAGATGCGAGATTGAATTTCGGCGGGAATACCCGTTCCTGAATCGATAATTTTGACCAGCAAGCGATCGCGAAGCGTACCCGAAGGGTAATCGCCTTTTCTTTCGGTGATGATTTCTAAGTTGCCTTTTTCAGCCATGGCGTGGATGCTGTTATCGATGAGATTAGTCCAAACCTGATTTAATTCGCTGCCAAAAGCCATTATTTTCGGCAGGCTGCGGTCATAGCTGCGTTTGATAGTTACTCCCTGCTTAAGTTTGTGGGATAGAAGTTGTAGAGTATCCTCAATACCCTGATGAATATCTACCTGCTGTTTCGCTCCCTGATCTAAATAGGCATAGGACTTCATCGAATGCACTAGAGTGGAAACTCTCTCTGCACCTCGTAAACCAGACTGAATCATCATCATGACTTCAAAAGATAGAGCTAGCCACCGCAAACCCAGATCTCTCAATTCGGTAGGATCATCCCGCCACGGTGCCATCAATGATTCGAGCAAGGAAGGTTCAATATTCCCTGCTGCCAAAGGTGTCGCCAGCTTCCAAGCCTCTGCTACCCCATAGTTTTCTAGCCAATCTAACAACGCATCTTCGCGATCCATCGTTGCCAGGGGGTCATAATTGTCACGGGTTATAAAATCGTAGCCGTCATCCCTTACCTTAAGCCATTCCTGAGTATGTTCGGCTTCCACATTCTGCTGTCCATAGACTAGGTTCATCCGCTGTAACTCGATCATTGCGGGGGCGACATCCTTTAGCGATCGCACTACTGCCGCCGCTGGGTTATTGAGTTCATGAGCTAATCCCGCCGCCAAAGTTCCCAAAGCAGCCATTTTTTCGCGATTTTGGATAAACGACTGTAAGCCCTGGGTTCTAGCTTGGATCGTTTTAAAAACCGCCCTTTCAAAGTTTCGGCATTTATGAACTAGCTGTAAAAAGTCTTCAGGAGTAACTTCATATAGTTGACAATCCGTCAAAGCCCGAAGGGTTACAGGAACCAGATCGTCCGTCATGATCTGGATTTCGCCAAAAAAAGAAGGGGCATCATGTTGCCCAATCGGCATTTCCACCCCCTCACTAAAACGAGTAACACTAATGCTGCCAGCAGTCAGGATGAGAAAGCCCCGATGGGGATCACCTTCTTTGACGAGAGTTTCTCCCTTGGTTAATTCCGACTCCGTAGCGCGATCGCAAACCCACGCCAAGCGATCAACTGGCAACTGCTGAAACAATTCTAGTTTTAGTAATTCTTGAGAACACAACATAGATGACAACTCCTAACTGACGTTACGTACACTTGTTGGGGAGGTGGGGAGGTGGGGAGGTGGGGAGGTGGGGAGGTGGGGAGGTGGGGGTAACAAGTCAACTTAACTTTCCCTAATTCCCCAATTCCCTAATTCCCCAATTCCCTAATTCCCTAACACCCTAAACTATGGTTTTTACTTAAGTTGCCTAACATCAGCTCTTAAGTCCCTGACATAGCTGTCGAAAGTGTTCCCCCCGCGCTTCAAAGCTCAAATATTGATCGAAACTGGCACAGGCAGGGGAGAGTAAGACCACTTTTGCTTGATGTTGGTGAGCTAGAGGAATACTCTGAGCTACAGCATTTTCCATAGTCTCCACAATTTGATAGTTATGATAATCGCGATCGCCTAATTTCTCGGCAAAGGCGGGGGCAGCTTCCCCAATCAACAAGACAAAGGCAGCATTAGCTTTAATACTGTCGATCCAGGCTGTATCGTCTCCAGTTTTCGCCTGTCCTCCAGCAATCAAAATCACTGGGGCTTCTACAGAGTTCAAAGCAACTTCCGCTGCATCATAATTAGTCGCTTTGCTGTCGTTGATTAGCTTAATTCCTTCATGGGTGCGGATATACTCCAGACGATGGGCTACTCCAGGAAATGCAGTTATGGCTTGAGCGATCGCCTCTTTGTCAATACCCGCTAATTTTGCGGCGGCGATCGCCACTAAGAGATTTTGTAAATTATGTTCCCCTGGCATTTTAAACAAAGAGACAGGAGCAATCAACTCACCAAAAGCCACAATCCAACCATCTTCCAGATATACGGCGACAGAACGCTGATCCTTAAAACTATCTTTTCCTTTAATGCTTGTCCAGATGATGTCTTCCCCCAGATCCAACCCAGCAGTTTGGAGAAAGCGATCATCGCCATTAATCACCTTGTATTGGCAGCGACGAATCAAAGAAGCCTTGATTTGAAAATAATTCTCTAAAGTATAGTGGCGATTTAGATGATCAGAGGTAAAAGTGGTAAACACGCCAATGCGAGGGGCTAATGCTCTCGAAGATTCAATTTGATAACTACTCAGTTCCGCAATAATCCAATCAAAACTATTATTTGGGGTGGCAACATTCTTCATTGCCAACTCACACGCAGCATTGCCAATATTGCCACAGGCAGGAGCATTTAAACCTGCATGCTGAAAAATAGCCGCGATTAAAGCGGTGGTGGTGGTTTTACCATTAGTACCTGTAATACCTACCCAGGGAATCTGCTGGAGGTAACGCCAAGCAAGTTCAATCTCACCGATAGTATCAATCTGCTGTTGCCTAGCGCTGACCAATGATTCAATATCCCAAGGAACACCTGGACTAACAACAATCAAATCTGGAACATTTTCTGGAACATTCTCTGCTAAAACTTGGCTGTCGAGCCTTACTCTGACCCCCTCTTGCACCAATTTTTGCATGGATGTCTGTAACTGTTCTGCATCAGTTCTTAATGCTACCTGTGCTTCGGTCATGGAATCAACCACTGTTACCTGCCAACCATCTTGGTTCAGTAATCTAGCAGCAGCAATTCCTGATCTTCCTAATCCAATAATCTCGCCTTTGGGCATAAATTCTGCAATGTAACAATTCCCATAGAATGTTAGCCTATTTTGTTGACTGACAACTAAACTGTCTGGTTTTACAAAAAGCTTACAGCTAATCGCCTTCAAGGACTCTTAAAGGATACCGCTTCACATATAGCTTCGCGTCGCAAAACAATCTTAATAGATTTCTTGCATGAATAGCAGATTCAAGTTTTTCCCTTTAACCTCTCCCCTTTTCCCTCGCAACAGGGTATTTAGTTATATTCTTGCAAGAAGTCTAATCTTGCTGTTGTTTGACTCTAACAACTTGTTTAGGTGCAGGAATTTTCTGATAGATGGCGATCGCTTTTTGAAAGCAGTCTTGACTTTGAATGATCTGATTATGATCTTGCAGGGTAATTCCCCACTGAAAATAAGCTTCTGCCAGGTCGCATTTAGCCGCAATTTTGGCTAATAAATCCACCGCCTGTTGATGATAAATGTTGGCTTGAATAAAGTTATCCTTCAGACTTTCGATTTTGCCCAAACCAATGAAAGACTTGGCTTTAATTTGGGTGTAGTGACTAGACTGGGAAAAAGCGATCGCTCTTTGCCAAATTTTTTCGGCAGGGTCAAGCTGTCCCTGGTTGCAGAATATATGTCCGAGTAGCTGCATAAAGTAGGCAAAGCGTCCTGTGTTGTAGGTGGGATCTTCGAGTTCGATAATCAGGCGGTAGAGTCGGGAAACTGTAGGATCAGAGGAGTTTTTTGGTTGTGATTGATAGGAGTTGACTAAGGCTAAACCTAGCCTCGCTTTTTCTGACCAGGGATGATGCTTGGTATTATGAGCTAGATTAATCACCTGTTGAAATAATTCGGCTGCGGTAGAGAGTTCCCAGAGGTCAAGATTATATAGTCCTAAACTCAGGAGAGAATCTACTTCTAGCATCCGCCAATAGTATAGATCGTGACGATTTTCTTGGCTGGGGTTAATTAATTGCTGACTATGGCGACTAGTAGTGATGGTTTGTTGTTGAAAAGCGATCGCGCGATGCACTTTCCCCGTTGTCCAGTACAAGTCCCCCAGGATATTATTTAATTCACTGCGGTGGCGATCGTGGTCAATGCGATCAATAATCTGATGGATGGCGATGGATAGAGGTTCAATAATTCCCAAGCGATAGAGGGTTGCCCCCAGAGTTAAGTACTGCCCCCACTGGTTTTCGCGACTATGGAGAATTACTTTCGCTGCGGCAGCATAATCGGCAATTGCCAGATAGTGATAGTAGGCTTCTAAAGCGGTTAAGCCTGCTTGAATATCATTGATTCTGGTAACGCTTTGGGTGAGAAAATCAGCAATTTGTTGATGTGCTTGCACCCAATCTGAAGGAATAGACTGTAATCTGAGCTTTGCCTCTGCTTGGATCATGGGGTGGAGCCAATATTGACCTTGGGAAAACTCCAAAAGTGAACGATTCCGTAGAGATTTGATTACCTGTCTGGGTTTGGTGGGGACATCCCAGAGCAAACATAACAGCCCCTCCAAGGATACCGTCGCTAGATCTTGATAACGATAGCAACCTAAACGACACAGTAGTCGATAAGCTTCGAGATCTAGCTGCTGAAGACGGTCAAATTGGCTGGCTACCAGGTTGGTTAAATCAGTCTCTACCAAGGGATCGTGACGATTTTCTTGCCAATATTGGGTTAAATCACCATCATAGTCTTCCTGGACAATGCCACAGAGCATCCCCATTGCTTTGGCATTGCCTCCATAGGTTTGCTGAATTTGAGGCAGTACTTGACCGCCATCAATCCGATAAACTTGAAAATATGACTGCCAAGCAGCTAGATCTAAACCAGCTAATCGATAATGTTCTAAGTTCACATCTGCTTCACAAAGGCGATCGCGACTGGTAATAATGGTCGTGGATTGTACCCTGGCATCCCCTAAGATTCGCAACAGTTCTAGATAGTCTCGATGATCAGCAATAAATCTGCCGTTTTTATCTAAAGCTGGCTCCAGATTATCAATTAAAATTCCCACTGGACGTTGTTCGAGACACCTTTTAAACCGTGCCAGGGTAACGCCAAATTCTTTCCCCGAATCTTCATTTAAATCTCGCTGAAGCCATTCTTCCACCACCGAAGCCACCGCCACGATATTGATGGTTTCTTTTGCCATCAAGACTTCTAAGGTTAAAGGAAAACCTTGTATTGCCAGAAACTGCTGCGCCAAGGTGGTTTTACCAATTCCCCCTTCCCCTTGCAGCACAATAATTTTATTCCCTTGAGCCACTAAAGTTTGCAGATTGGCGATCGCCTGTTGCCGACCAACAAAATCAGGATTTGCTGCGATCGCCGAATTAACAACTAGATCTACATTAGCTTGATCTCTCTGAAGAGACTGCAACTGTTTAGTAACTATCCGCCGCAAATTGCTTTTAGTAACTTTTTCTCCCCAACTCTGAGCTAGCAGTTTCCATAATAAAGATCCTGTATCCTTAGCATGTCCTTCAGTACAGCCATATTCATCGGCAATGTCGAGATATTT
>JBJOPG010000251.1:0-6430 GCA_046050865.1 Cyanobacteriota bacterium | reverse complement strand
CTAAACTGGGAAAAATATTTAGCTTTACTGACGATGGCAATGGTGATGTTTGTTTAAAACAATCTCTTAACTGATGATTAATTTCCTTAGTCTCTTTTGATTTATTCTCTAACAATTCCCATCCTTGAGACTGCAACCACCTCAGAGCCTGATGATTTTGAGGATACAACTCATCTAGGGGTAAAAGTAAAATACTATCTTGTCCGGCGATCGCATTAATTAACCTTAGTTCATCATTCCCTGGAGCAAAATAACCATAAAAGGTATAGGCTTTTTGGTAAGTAGCATTGATTATCGCCCCCTGCCAATATAACTCCGCTGCATCAATGCGTTTAACTTGTCTTAACTGATTTCGATAAGCGATCGCAATCTGACCTAACTGTTGAATTCTGGGGTTTAAACTTGTCTGTAATGTTGTGAGGTCTGCGCCACTGCGAAACAAATCCTTGATGGTAGGTAAAAAAGCTTTAGCTGTTCCTTCAATATCCTGGGTATCCATCACCTCCCTTACGGCATTCTGCAATAAACGCCGACTTAATAGCGCTGATGCCACTCCGATGCCCCGACGACGAACCATATTTTGGGTCAAGCTTTCTAAACTATAGTGGGGGACTTTGAGATAAGAAGCGATCGCTTTACTGGGGGTAATCACCTGAAACCTATGGTCAGAAGATACAGTAGCAGTGAGTTCAGGTAAGATATATCTGCCCATAATTCAAATAAAAATTAAATAATAAAAGCTTTTGAAATAGTAACAGGGGAATCTTTTTTCCTTCAGTTTTCTCATACTAAAATTGTCTACTGACATCAGTGTGGAATAGTTTGAAGTGTTTATCTTGGTAATTTTTGCCATTTTCAGTCTTCGGATTTACTTTTAATGAAGATACAGTTATAAATTTTAACCAGGCATTAGGTTTACAGTGATCTTGCCACGCACGGTTGATTGCTAACTCTCCGATAGATGTGTTGAGGTTGTTAGCGAATTATTACGGAAGCGTAAATTTGGTGGTGAGGAGTATAACAGTGAGTAGCGATTGACTTTAATAGAACAAGATTACAGATCAAGAAAATATGTCACTTAACGAGCATCAGATTAATATTCTTAAAGCTATAAATCAAGGAATAACTAGCGAGAAAGAAATAGCTAATACTTTGCAAATAGATAAACGTTTGGTTAGATATCATCTCCAAGACTTCGACGACAATAAGTTCATTCAAGGTGCAAAGGGTTTTGTAGATGGAGAACGAGAATATATTACTTGTCGGTTAACTGACAAAGGAAGAGTTGCTGCTGAAAATCCTAGTAATTTAAGAAAAGAATCAACTATGATTAAAAATTGCACAATTGATACAAGTGACGGTAATTATAACGAACATATAGAAGGGGATTATGTTCAAGGTAACGTTTACCATAACTACAATGTAAATTTTTCCCATGAAACACCAATAATTGGCGATTGCAAGAAAATTTTTCAAGCACTTGCTACTTTTTTCAAGCAAAAACCTAATTCTAGGACTGGTGATAAAGAAATTTCTCAAGCATTGGAAATTGATATACACAAAGTCAGAGTTAATCTTCAAGAACTATCAAAACGAGGATACATAGAGCTTCGCAATGCAAATACTCTGGCAGAAGAATATTGGATTGTTACTAAGTTAACATCTAAGGGATGGACATCTTTAGATGCATAATATTCTGTACTATTTATAGATAAATAAAAAAGCATAAGTATTATTTAATTAGTTAAACTAGCAGCTAGTAAACCCATTTTTACTCCTCAAACTTAAGATAACAATATGGCTAGCGATCGCAATATTTATATGGGTAGTGGTAACTACAATGAGCGTATTGAAGGTGATTATGTTCAAGGAAACCAATTTAATAGTAGTCAGCAGAATCTAGCTGAGGCTGTTGCTGAAATTCAGGAATTACTTAAACAGTTAGAGGAAACATACCCTACTGACTCTACAGCAAATCAAATGATATTAGCAGCTAAGGCTGTTGAGCAGATTGAAGGTAGTGCAACTTTGAAGCAAAAAGCAATTAACGCAGTTAAAGAAGGGGGTATAGCAGCTTTTGAAAAGGCTATTGATAATCCCTCTGGTGCTTTTATTGCTGGTGCTGTTAAAGGTTGGCAAGAAACCAAGTAGATAAAAAGCTTTGGCTGTATTCTAGTTATCAAGTATTAATGACCAGCGAAAGATATTTTTTAGACACCGTAACTATAGTGAGGGACTTTCAGATAAGAAGCGATCTCTTCTGCCGAAACTCAAAACTGTTCAACCAAATAAAACTGATAACCTAGATGATATAAAGCTCGCTTATTAATCAATCAATGACTAAAACCATAACTGCCACCTTTGACGGCGAATATTTACGTCCAGATAACCCTGTAGACCTTCAGCCCAACCAACGTTATCTAATCACCATTCAACCAGAAACAGAAACTCAGACTCCTGAAAGCGGTTGGTCAGCAATAGAAGCGCTTGCTGGAACAGTTGAAGCTCCTGCCGATTGGTCGATAGAACACGATCACTATTTGTACGGTAGTCCGAAACAAAACTAGTTAGCTTGTATTAATGACCAGCGAAAGATATTTTTTAGACACCGTATTTATTCAAGCGTTACTCAACAAACGAGATTGGTATCATAATTCTGCACTTCAACTTCTGACCAAGGTTAAAGCTGCGTCTGAAGTTTGGCTAACCGAAGCTATTTTAGTAGAGGTAGGTAATGCTTTAAGTGCAATAAATCGTCAAGCAGCAACAACCTTTATTCAGCAGTGTTATGACACTCCCAATATTACAGTAGTTAGTGTTGACACCATACTTTTACAACGTGCTTTAGCACTATACAGTTCAAGGGGCGATAAAAGCTGGGGCTTGACTGATTGTATCTCTTTTGTAGTTATGCAAGATCAGAATTTAACAGATGCTCTCACAGCAGATCGTCATTTTGTGCAAGCAGGTTATCGAGCTTTAATGCTGGAGTAATCAGTCATCAACTTCTTGGTCATTCACTGTTTACTGATGAAAAAATGCTCACCAATGTAACCACAAGTCCATAACGCGACGACGGACAATGTTTTGGGTCAAGCTTTCTAAAGCTATAGTGAGGGACTTTCAGATAATAAGCGATCGCTTTACTGGGAGTAATCACCTGAAACTTGTGGTCAGAAGATACAGTAGCGGTAAGTTCAGGTAAGATATATTTGCCCATAATTTAAATAAAAATCAAATAATAAAAACTGATGATTTAGGTTTTATTGACAAGCAAGTCCATTCATTACAACATCAACTATTTCATGTACCAATTTCTTGGATAAAGGTTGATGCCTAAGTAATAAGCGATAAAAAAGTGGACTATATAAAGCATCGATCGCTACTTCAGCATTTACATCTGCTCTTAATTCTCCTCTTTCAACCCCTCTCTTAAATATTTGTTTAGCATCTTTTCGTCTGGGAATTAGCCAATTTTCCCTAAAAGCTGCGATTAGTTCTTCGTCCGCCTGTCCGCAACCAATAACACTTGCTAGCACTTCTCCTCTGGGACTGTTCATTAGCCTTACTATCTTTTGCATTTGCTCTCTAAAATCTTCTTTAGCTGTACCAGTATCGGGAAAAGCAAGTTCTGGGTTTACAGCTTCTAAAAAAGCATCCATTGCCAATGCTGCTTTGGTTTTCCAGCGTCGATAAATCGTTGGTTTGCCAACTCCCGATCTTGCTGCGACTCCTTCTATGGTTAAATCCATAAATCCAACTTCATTCAACATTTCATAAGCTGCTTTGAGTATTTTTTCACGAGTTTCGGGCGATCGCGGTCTGCCTCTTCCAGATTTAGCAACGGTTTTAGCTTTTTTAGTTTTAGTGGTTGACATATTCCTTTGGTCTTCGCTATATTAATTACGTAGCGTAACGTTAATAAAAACTATTCTAATTCAAATTATGTCAAATGACCAGCTACTCTCAAAGGCGACCGCTATCAAAAGCTGATGGGTAAAAAATTTCTACCGAACTTCATGCCACTCTCGTCTTTGAAAATCGCAATGGTATATGTCAAATCGTACACGAACATATTTCTACTCCTGTTCGAGATAACGCCTCAGTCGATTGAAAACCAACATCTTATACCTTGATACAGTTTGCAAATCAACTAAAAACTCAACAGAACAAATTTGGAGCGAAAATCAATGTCAAATTTCAATACAGAAACCCAAGCAGGACTTGATTCAATGCGAATCGATCACGTAATGATTAGCGTTCCTAACTATCAAGAAACCCTTGAGTGGTATCAAGAAAAATTCGATGCAACGATTGAAAAAGAATGGACTGTCGATGAATTACCAGATTTGCAGCTAGCTTATCTCGATGTTTACGGTTTTCGCATTGAGGTCGTAGGAACTACTCAAGCACGTTCGGGAATGCCCGATTTTCAAAACTTTGGCGAAGCATTGAGAACTACTGGCATCGGACATTTTTGTTTCCGAGTAGACAGCGTTGATGATGCCATTTCCGAATTAAATAAAAAAGGCGTACCGACATTTGTAGAAGCTGCTGATTATCCAAACATTGGCGTGAGAGTAGGTTTCGTTAAAGACAACAACGGTAATGTAATCGAGTTCTCAGGTGCGATGAACTCAGCAAAACAATAAATAAAAAATACAGTAATTTATCGGGAAGGAAAAACATGACTAACAAAAATACTTCTATTAACAATACCTTCAAACTGGGAGGAGATTTAACAGTTAATCGTTTAGGCTACGGTGCAATGCGTCTTTCAGGACAACCAGGAAATTTTGGCGCGTATCCCGATTGGTCAGGAGGTAAACAGCTTTTACGCCGTGCTATCGAGTTGGGAGTAAACTTTATCGATACCGCCGAAGCTTAAGGGGCAGGTTTTAATGAAGAACTCATTGCCTCGGCTTTGCATCCATATAAATCAGATTTGGTTATTGCCACCAAAGGGGGAATTAATAAACCCGCACCAGATAGAATTTTGGCGGATGCCTCACCAGAATTTCTGCAAAAAGGTGTAAAAGGCAGTTTGCAACGACTGAAACTAGAACAAATTGATTTATATCAGCTACATCGTCCCGATCCTAAAGTTCCCTTTGCCGAATCAATAACCGCATTAAAAGAATTAAGAGATGAAGGTAAAATTCGCCATCTTGGACTGTCCAACGTCAGTATTGAACAGATTAAACAAGCACGTCAGATAGTGCCAATTGTATCAGTGCAGAATAAATTTAGCATCAGCGATCGCTCAATGGAAGATGTCTTGGATTACTGTACTAAAAATGACATAGCTTTTATTCCTCATGGTTCGCTAGGCGCACACCCATTAAAAAAAGGCGCACCACTAGCTAATGCAGAGGGAATAATAGCAGATATTGCCAACAAGAAAAGTGTAAAACCCAATCAAATTGCTTTGACATGGCTACTATACCGCGCCCCCAATATTGTTCTAATTCCAGGTACTACTACTATTGCTCACTTAGAAGAAAATATGGCTGCTAGTTCAATTGCTCTTACTAAAGATGAAATGACAACCTTGAATAAACTCCAGACTAATTAAACTTCTTTCCGTTACCTAAACTACCAATAGCCTTTAACTGATTTTAAAAACAAACATGAAATTTGCTCCTCATATCGGCTTAAGCTCACCAGAAGACTTTATGTTTCCAGCAAGTGCTGGAAGCGAACCTATAGACCAGATTAAATTTATTGCTGACCAAGGATTTTCAGGTATTGAAGACAACTTTCTTAAACTGCGTCCCATCGAAGTTCAAGAGAAAATCGGCAAAGAATTAGCCAAGCACGATCTAGAAATGGGGGTTTTTGTGAATAATTTAATTTTTGATCGCCCTACTTTTGTAAGTGACTCAACAGAAGCTAGAGAGGTTTTGCTGCAACAACTGGGCGAAACTATTGAAGTAGCCAAACGAGTCAATGGAAAGTATGTTACTACACTTTCTGGTGTTTTAGACCCTAGTTTGTCAAGAGATTATCAAACTGCAAATATGATTGAAAATCTCAAATACTGCGCTGAACTAGCAGAATCGGCTGGAATAATTTTAGGACTAGAAGCGATTACAGGAAAATGGTGGCACGGGACTTTTGTAACTACGATTCCTCATGCTTATCTGATTGTGAAAGCAGTTAATAGCCCTGCGGTCAAATTGGTGTTTGATACTTTTCAGACTCAGATGGAAACTGGCAACATTATCGAAAACATCGATCGCGTCTGGGATGAGATTGCTCTTTTTCAAATTGCCGACGCTCCCAAAAGAACAGAACCATTAAGCGGAGAGATGAATTATATTAAGTACGAATAAACAGTTGAATTAAACTGTTCTAGTTCTTGGCCACCAGTGATAAAAAGTTAAGCCTTTAATTAAATTATGTTCTTGTAACAATTTTTGGCATCGAA
>JBJOPG010000250.1:0-5900 GCA_046050865.1 Cyanobacteriota bacterium | reverse complement strand
TTTTTTTGTCTGACCACGCTACTTATAAACATCATAAATAAGCAAAATAAACAGTTCACCTAATCATTCTTAAGTAATTCATCGCAACTTTAAAATCACTAGTTAAATTCACTTAAATCTTTATGCTAGATTTACCCAATTGATTGTCTAATGATTAATAATAATATTAGTTGAAAGCAAACAATGTTAATTCACAATATTAGTTTTAATTTAATTTTTAATTTAAAAATCGAAGCCTGAACTCTTATTCTATAAGGACTTGCCAGGCAATATATCAATAATCAATTAGTATTTAAAAGTATTTAAAAATATGCATAAGATCAAGGTAGCTAATTTTATTCTGCTTACTTCTGCTCTAGTTACAGTTTCTAGCTTGGCAATTTCCAAACCTAGTTTAACTGCTGAAAATAACAAGCCTGCAAGTATTACTTTAAACGGTACTATTAGAGATTTCAAAGCCTATCGCTTAGGAGATAAAAACCTCAACCCAGGTGGACATCAAGACTTCCAGCGTTATGAAGGAAAAGACGGAGACTTTAAGATGATGCCAGAATTTGGTCTCATTGCTGGGGATACCCTAGATGCAGAAGGAAAGCCTGTGTATAAACCTGGAGCTGGCAGCACCATCACCACTACTAATGAGCACAACTTTCATCAGTGGTATCGAGATGTTCCTGGGGTTAACAAAAGCATGAGCCATGCAATCACTTTGACAGATCCTGATGGTGATGGCATCTATAGTTTTGCAAAAGATATTAACGAAGCAGAATCTTTCTTTCCCATTGATAATCAACTTTGGGGTAATGAAGGATATGGACATAACTACCACTTCACCTACGAACTAGAACCTGTAATGTTTACCTATGTTCCAGGAACCGCAGCAAAACCTTGTATCTTCACTTTCAAAGGGGATGATGATGTCTTTGCCTTCATCAACGGCAAAAAGGTGATTGACCTTGGTGGTATTCATGCTCAGAGAGAACAGTCAGTTAATTTGGATAACTTAGGCTTGACCCCAGGTAATGACTACGAATTAAAATTATTCTTTGCCGAAAGAAATGTTACTCAATCTAATTTTCGTTTAGATACGAATCTCTTGTTTAATAAACCAATTGAAAAATCAATTGAGAAACCATTTTTTCCAGACTAGCATTACAGACTAGATTATAGTTCACTTGATTTTTGACATTAAGTAGCTAAGAGTTTGATCCCACCGTTAAACATTGATACCCCCCAGAAGTTAGGGTAAATATCTGGGGGGTATTTATATTGAGAGACAAACTCACTTTTGTACCGACGGCGATCGCCTGAGCCAGACCCATCCGCGCATAAATCATTTTCCCTGAAGCTGTCTCCACTCCATAATAGTATTCCCGACCCAAAAACTGTCTTTCCCTCACCACAATTGGGGAGAGAGGATCGGCAACTAAGGTAATATCTTCGGGACGTAACACTAAATCTCCTTTTACTGCGATCTCTGTTGTCGAGGGTGAGACGGTTAGATTACCAATTTCTGTCACCCAAACTTCTCCTTGTTTAGTAGCGGGTAAAAAATTAGCTTGGGTCACAAATTCTGCTACAAAGCGGGTGGCGGGATTGAGATAGACTTCTTCGGGAGTTCCTACCTGCTCAATTTTTCCTAAACGCATCACAGCAATTTTATCTGAAATAGCGAGGGCCTCTTCACGATCATGGGTGACAAAAATGGCTGATGTTCCTGCTGCCTTGAGAATAGCGCGAATTTCTGCCCGCAGACGATGGCGTACCTGCACATCTAAATTACTCAGGGGTTCATCTAAGAGGATTAATGCAGGTTCGGGTGCTAAAGCTCTAGCCAGAGAAATCCTTTGCTGTTGTCCTCCTGAAAGTTGGTGAGGGTAACGTTGTTCCAAACCCGTTAAGCCGACTAATTGAAGAACTTCCGCTACTCTTTGTTTGACCTGGGGCTGCTGACGAGAAAACAGACCTTGGCGCGCATCTTTGTTTTGGCGCTTTAAACCAAAGGCAAGATTTTCCGCCACCGTTAGATGAGGGAACAAAGCATAATCTTGAAAAACCATTCCTGTATGACGTTTTTCTGCCGCTAAGGATTCGCAATTGGTACAAACTACTTTACCAGCGATCACCACTGAGCCCTGGGAGATGGACTCAAATCCCGCGACAATTCTTAGCAGAGTTGTTTTACCACATCCAGAGGGGCCTAATAGACCAAGTAATTCACCATGATTGAGAGTTAAGCTGACATTATCTAAAACTGTCGTCGATTGACCAACGGTAAACTTCGATCCTGTTCCACCTGGGTAAGTCTTTGTAATGTTTTCAAGCTGGAGAATTACTGACTGATTCATTATTTGCAGGTTGATGACAAGCAGAAATTAAGCAACTTCTGATCTGGATAAGCAGATTGACAAAATTTCGTTCTCTCGTGAAACCTCTGGTTTCTGTTGAGGAACTTATTTTCGTTCTTTATAAGAATAGTTCTCAATTAAAGTCTACCTCATCTACCAGCTATTTCTGCTGTACATTTAGCTGTGCATTTAACAGCAGGGGCTAATACTTATGGCTAAAAGAAAATTAAAATAAACTATATCTCTGCAATAAAGTATTAATTAATTTGGGCAAACTCTTGTCTAATTGCTTTCCATCAGTGAAGCTCAATTGTTTATAACCAGCCATATCAAAAGGCATAATTCCTTTGAGGTCAGGGCGTTCCTGGCTCAAAAGTAAGATCTGACCATGATCTTTGGTTTGCATACCATAGCCCAATTCAACACAGACCTTAGAGTCAATTAATAATTCAGACTGCTCACCCTTGCCGATACTTTTGGTCATACTTTTAATGGGGGTAACATCGGCAATCAACAATAAACTTTTACCAATCTTACTCAACTGACTATTACTCAAGCGTAAAGGGGTGCCTGGTGTGGAGGGAGTAACAGCTAAAGTGAGGGGAATGCGAGATCGCGTTGCTAAGTCAGCGACAATGGTGGTCAAGGCTTGAGTGATAGCTTCATTAGCCGCCGGATGGTGAGTTTGAGGGCTATAGTAAATAGTGGGTTCTAAAGACGAAATACTAGTGCATTTGGTGAAATAAATTTCTTGAGAAACTAGGTCAATATTGGAGACTATGTAGGTACCGCTACCCTGAATATAAAATTCAACTGTTTGACCCGACAGATATAGTTGAAACCAGTCAGAGCCTTCTACTTCTAGGCGATCATCCAAAAAATCTGCCCGCAAACCTGTTTTCAAGAGGCTATTTCTACTTAAACGCAAGGCAAAAGGCTGCTGAATTATCTGTTTAATCGGTTCGTACTGTTTTATATACCAAGCTTTAAGCGCGATGATTGCCACGATTGTCTGTTGAAATTAATGATCACTCAATTTTAATCTATCTCAACAGTAGATGCTAACATCCTCACCACAAGTATCGGCGAGATAGCAAATTGCTCGAAAACGCAAGGCGACCACCTCATTGTAAAGAGGATTGAGTTTGCACATGGGAGGGATTTTGACCAGGGTACGTCCCAATAACTTTATTTCCCGCTCGAAGGGACATTGGCTAGGAATCATTTTGCAGATCCGATGGGCAAAGGCGCTATCTTTAATGGCCAGCTCATCTAACCATTTTCGCGCGGGGGATAGAAAATCAATTTTATCCTGTTGGTTACTTGAGCTAGAAGAGAACATCCCCCGTTGGACACGAGCCAACCAAAAACTGGGATGTAATGTTTCAAATGTATGCTGACCTAAATTCATTATGGACTCCTGAATACTGGTATTTACTAACGGCACAATCGGTTTACTAGGTTTCTTTAAATACGTTTGGCTAATGATTTCAATGCTCCGACCTCAAGAAAAAAATTCTAGTTTGTGATCGAAGTTGAATCGGTGAAAAAAGCTTATTGGCTGATAAACTTTTCGTTCAATCTTATGCTGCACGATTTCCTTCTAATGTTGCATGAGCAAGATCACCTAATTACTGTAAAGTTTCCCTGAAGTCATAGTTAATTATTTGTAAACAGAACCATTAAAGGTAGTATCAAATCTCCATGAGCAAGATCTAAGAAAAAATCACAGTTTCTGTTGTAACAGATAAATTTTAGAGATATTGTTATTTATGTCACATTTCCTCAGTTAGCAATACCGAAATGAATAGCGATCGCGATCGCCAGCCAAATCAAAAAAGTATTACGAGTCAAGGCTGAAGCCTGATTAATCTTGGCTGGGGAAATTTGCTCCATAGAGTTATTTATATAATTACCCAGTAAAGGTTTTTCTTTTAGTACCCCCCGATAGAAGTTTTTTCCTCCTAACTGTACTTTTAAAACTCCCGCATAGGCAGCTTCGCTCCAGCCTGAGTTGGGACTAGGGTCTTTGATGCCATCACGACGACAGATCTGCCAAATTTCTCTGGGTCTACCGGAAGTCAGACAGAGAGTCAGCACTGTTAAACGACAAGGCAGCCAAGTCAAACGATCTTCTAATTGGGCACTAAACCAACCTAAGTCTGTATAGGGTTCTCGCAGATAGCCCACCATCGAATCCAAAGTACTGGCAGCTTTATAGGCTACTGCCACAGGAGCCGCCCCCAGGGGGGTAAAAGAACCAGCGATCGCATAAAATAGGGGAGCAGTGACACCATCCACTGTATTTTCCGCCACTGTTTCTAATAAGGCTCGTAAAATTTCTGCCTGGTCTAAATTGTCGGTATCCCTGCCCACATAGTTCCTAAGACGCGACCTTGCCTCTCTTAAGTCACCTTGGTTGAGAGGAATCAAAACGTCCTCTACTGCCACCCGTAGACTTTTGCCGGCAAAACAGCTAGCCAAGAGGACAACTTGTCCAGTTAAGCCCAAAATAGGGTGGATTTCCTGACCAATCCCGAGCATCCACCAACTAATCAATCCGCTACCAATAATTAATAAACAACCTAAGGCTACTCCTGCCAAACGACGTTGACCACCAGAAGGACAAAATTGGATTGCCAGATTACTAAAGCTTTGAATGATCCAGCCCATCACCTGCACAGGATGCAACCATCCCCAAGGATCTCCGACTATATAGTCTAGGAAGGCTGCCAATAAGAGAACGTATCCAGGCGAGGAACTAAGATCTAGGGCTGAATTAATCTCCAATTTGAGCAAGGTTAGCTTCCCGAGTTATCCGGTTGAATGAGTATATATTGAGAATTTTCTGACAATTCTGCACCGCCAAGATTGTAGTCTTAAACCACAAAATTATTTTCTTCTCCCTGGGCTGCTTGCCAACTGCGAGCATCATAATATAAATCTGCTAGGGTAATGCTATAGAGCGCTTCTTTTAATTTTTGATGCAGTCTACGCCAAAGACTAAAAGTCACCCAATCTTCTGCTAAATTGCGATCGGGGGACTGGTGAGGTAATGGTTCGATAGTTTCCCCCACCGCTTCTAAAATTTTACCTAGAGAAATCTGTTCTGGTTTAGCAGCCAACTGATAACCTCCTTTTGCTCCTCTAACGGAATTGACAATACCAGCTCGTCGCATTTCAATCAATAATTTTTCAAGATAAGGCGCCGGCAAATCTTGTCTTTGGGCGATCATTTTAACTGATGTTGGTTGATATCCTGGCTGCAAGCTTAAGTCTAATAAGGCTTTGACACTATAATGACCACGAGTAGTTAATTTCATTGAGCAATTTTTAATCTTAGTAAAACTTGTGTAAGCTAAGTCATCTTTTTGGCAAACTTATAAATAAAAATTCATGATTGAACAAGAAGAATCTTCTTTAAACAATCAGGATTTTCCAGATCAGCTCAAGTTTTCGATTTACTCGAAGCTAGACTTGAAATTTCCTGTGACTGTTGGAGAACAACTTGCCTGGGAATCGAATCACGTTTATGGAGAAGTTCTTTTTTCA
>JBJOPG010000249.1:0-6498 GCA_046050865.1 Cyanobacteriota bacterium | reverse complement strand
TATGGTAGGTAATCCAAACAATGTAGCGCAGGTCACGCCGTTGATTAACTTAGTTTCTTTGGTAACGGTAATCAATAAAAATAATGTCCAAACTAGAGAGCAAAGATGATTTCGGGGATTAAATTTATAGTGAAGCATATTAGTTATTAAACTTCTTGCACAAACCATAATGAACTAGCTTCCCAAGGGGGAAAAGGGAAAGAGGAAAGTAAACAACTATTTATGAATAACTAAGTAAGAAGGAACCACCAACCACTAACTATAATGCTAGACTGTCAAGCCCATCGCTACGCCCAACAATTTGCTGGAGAACAAATAAACCCCGAAAAAGGCAGGCAAGTATACCTGAATACTCTGGTGGTATCTGGCGTTAATAACTATTTGAAATGCTTTTCTATTTCTACCAATTTAGCTCAAAGTAACTGTTGGCGGCCTGGCATGCGGGCAATGTTTAATTTTGCCGACTTGATGTTATCTCAATTTGGCAAATTAGAATGTCTGGGGATACTTCCTCAGCAAACAACAGTAGTTATTCCTCCAGAAACAAGAGAAGACCGTATTGGTTATTTAGTAGCAAGGTTTGAAGAGGAATTACAACAGCTAGAGCTATTAGGCTTTATCCCCAGCCAGATGGTTAACTTCACCACAGAAACCATTGAACTCAATCAATTACAGTCCTTGGATACTCTTTTTGACACTTTAGAAAGTCTCCAAAAACAAATGAATCTCCTTTAGAAGCAATCAATTGCTATTTGCAGCTATATCCTGATGGAGATAATCAAAGTTTACCAACAGGTTTGATGGTCAAAGTTTTAGATGCTAGCAACGAAGTTTGTTTGTCGGCGATAGCTCAAGATCGTGATGATTGGATGCAATTAGAATTCACCTGTCAATCCACAGAGGAGTTTACCATTGAGTTAAACTTAGGCGAAAATTTCCAGGAGATTTTACGCTTTTGCTAAAAGCCAAAGATTAGAATACGATAATTCATCACCTGATATATAGTTTTTAGAACGTCATTTAATGGTGGACTATACAGAAAATTCAGTATAATAAATCGTCATGTGCAATAAGAAATGTGCATGAAAATATTGAGATTGAATTACTAAATGATTAAACCGAACTGGGATATATTTAGAGCAAAATTTAGTGAAAATCCTCAAAATAGTTTTGAGTGGTTTTGCTATATATTGTTTTGCAAAGAATTTAATCGACCAAATGGTATTTTTCGTTATAGAAATCAATCTGCAATAGAAAACAACCCAATAGAAAATGACAATGAAATAATAGGTTGGCAAGCTAAATTCTATGATACATCTCTTTCAAAGAATAAGGATGATTTACTAAATACGCTTAAAAAAGCAAAAAGAGATTATTCAAATATTACAAGAATTCTTTTTTACACAAATCAAGAGTGGGGGCAAAGAAGAGGACAAGAACCGCAAGGCTTAATAGAGATTCAAAAAAAAGTCGAAGAACTAAATATCATATTGGATTGGAGAGTTGCTAGTTTTTTTGAGTCTGAATTTGTTTCTACTGAAAACGAGGTTTTTGCTAAACATTTTTTTACATTAGACAAAAGTATTTTTGCTTTAATAGAAGAGCAGAAAAATCATACTGAAAATATTATTAGCCAAATACAAACTAGTATCTACTTTAATCATCAAAATATTGAAATCGACAGAAACAAGCAACTTTATAAATTAAAAGATACACTTCAACAGATCTTGATATTAAGCGGTATTGGTGGAGTAGGGAAAACAGCAATTGTAAAAAAGCTATATGAACAATTAAAAGATGAAGTTCCTTTTTTTGTTTTTAAGGCAACTGAATTTGAACTAAGACATATAAATAGTTTATATACAGACTTTAGTTTTTATGAATTTGCCAAAGCTCATAAAATTGAAAAAAACAAAATAGTTGTAATTGACTCTTCTGAAAAATTACTGGATCTAAATAACCGTGATCCTTTTAAAGAGTTTTTATCAGTTCTTATTAAAGATGAATGGAAAATAATTTTTACGACTAGAGAAAATTATTTAGAGGACTTAAACTATCAATTTTTTGAAATCTATAATATTGCTCCATTAAATATAAGCGTCAATAACTTGGATTTGAAAGAACTCAGTGAGATTTCAGAGGAAACCGCATTTTCATTGCCCACAGACGAAAAGTTACTGGAGTTAATAAGAAATCCATTCTATCTAAACGAATACCTAAAGTTTTATAAAGATCAAGAAAAGTTAGACTATATTGGATTTAAAAATAAACTATGGAATAAAAATATAAAAAAATCCAAACCTGAACGAGAACGGTGTTTTTTACAAATAGCATTTGAGAGAGCGAGCATAGGACAATTTTTTATTAGTCCAAGTTGTGAGTCGAATATTTTAGACAATGAATTAGTTGGAGATGGAATTTTAGGTTATGAAGTAGCTGGATATTTTATTACGCATGATATTTATGAAGAATGGGCGTTAGAGAAAATTATTGAACGTGAATTTATCAAAAAAATCTCAAATCAGAATTTTTTCAAAAAAATAGGACAATCACTTCCTATTCGCAGAAGTTTTAGAAGGTGGCTATCAGAAAAACTGTTATTAGAAAATGCTGATATTAGAATTTTTATTGAAGAAGTAATTGAGAGCAAAGAAATTGAACAGTTTTGGAAAGATGAAATATTAGTTTCTGTTTTACTCTCAAATTATTCAAAAGTATTTTTTGATTTTTTTAAAGATGAACTGTTGTCTGATAAACAAAACTTATTAAGAAAACTTGCTTTTATATTAAGAATTGCTTGCAAGGAAGTTGATGATAATTTCTTCAGGAATTTGAGTATTGAAAGCCTGAATTTATTTTCCCTAAAGTACATCTTAACAAAGCCAAAAGGTCAAGGGTGGGAGAATCTTATAAAATTTGCTTTTGATAATATAGAGTCAATTGGTATTAAAAATATCAATTTTATTTTGCCGATAATCCACGATTGGAATAATAAAATCAAGGAAGGTGAAACCACAAGGCTTTCTAGTCTGATTGCATTACAATATTATCAATGCACTATCAGCGAAGATTCATATTTTTCTCGTGATGATACTAAAGAGCATTTTCTACAAACTATTCTCTATGGCTCGTCTGAAATTAAAGATGAGTTAAAAGAACTTTTTGATGAGATTCTAAAAAACAAATGGAAAAATCACAGAGACCCCTATTATGATTTATCAAAAGTTATTTTAACAAAACTTGAAGGAATTTCTGTTTGTAAAATTCTACCTGAATATGTTCTAAAATTAGCTGATTTATTTTGGTCATATACGGAAAAAGAAAAAGACCATTTTTACCGTTCACGAATAGATACTGAACAGCACTTTGGATTGGCATCCAACCATTATGATTATTGCCCCGCAAGTGCTTATCAAACCCCAATTTATTGGTTGCTACAGTTTTATTACAAAGGAACAATTGATTTTATTTTGAACTTCACTAATAAATCAGTACAGAAATATGCAAGCTTTGACTTTGATAATTCTGTACAAAAAGTTGATCTTTTTTTAGAAGATGAAAATCAGCAAAGCCAATATATAAGTCATTGCCTATGGAATTTATATCGTGGGACAGGCTCCCCTGTAAGTCTTTACTTACTCCAATCTATTCATATGGCCTTGGAAAAATATTTTTTAGAAATTGGAAAAATAGTCGAGCCTAAAATTCTAGAAGATTGGCTTATTTATCTTCTTAAAAATTCTGAATCTGCCTCAATATCGTCAGTTGTCACAAGTATTGTTCTAGCTTACCCGGAAAAAACATTTAATGTGGCTCAAATTCTATTTAAAATCAAAGAGTTTATTCTAAATGATACGACTAGATTGGTTTCTGAGCACGATGCTGAATCTTTATATTCAATTGGCAAGAACTGGGGTGTCAGAACGAATAAATTCTATGATGAAGAAAGAATAAAAACTTGTGAGGATAAACATCGAAAACTTAGTTTAGAACACCTTTTTCTAAACTATCAACTTTTTAGAAGCGAAGAAGTTGATGAGGAAGAAGTAGAAAAGAGACAGAAAGAATTATGGAAAATTTTAGATAATTACTATCAAGAATTACCCGTAAAATCAGAACAGTCTGAGTCAGATAGAACTTGGAGACTTTTTCTTGCCAGAATGGACAGGAGAAAGATGAATATAACAACCGAAGAAACTAATAACGGTATTGCAATCCAGTTTAATCCAGCAATTGATTTAGATATAAAGGAGCATAGCGAAGAAGCTCAAAAAAAATATCATGAACAAATGAAGTATGTTCCTTTGAAATTATGGGCTGAATTAAAATCCAATAATGATGATAAATACAAACAGTATAAAAATTATGAGAATGATCCGTTACTTGCGCTTCAAGAAGTAAAAGATATTCTCATGAAATTAAAAACAATAAAATCAGCAGAAATTTATAAAATGCAACATTCTGAGGAAGAAAGTTTTTTTCTTTTTAATCATTCTGTTCCGGCATATGTTTGTTCTGTTCTGATTGAAAACAGCCTTGATGAACTCTCGGTGGAAGATAAATCTTTTTGCAAAGATATTGTTTTAGAAGTTGCAACTTCTTCTCTTAGCCCAAATTATCAATATCAAATATCTGATGGGGTTCAGCCTGCTATCTCTGCACTTCCAACTTTGCTAGAAGTTTTTCCAGAGGAAAAAGAAGATATAAAAATTGTTTTACTACTAAGCCTATTCAATGAATCCCATGTAGGCGGTATACTTTCAAGTGAAAGCTTTGGCATTTACCCAATCATAGCCATCCAGAAGTTATGGGGTAATAATTTTAGTGATGCTCAGTCTTTATTACTTGGGTATTTGTTACTAAGACCAAAATATGATGATATGAGAACAAGAATTCGAGAAGAAAATTACAAAAAAGTCGTTTATGAATCTCTCGATGATCAATTGTTAGAAAGGTTTATTGAAGATAATGAAGAAGAGTTACAATGTTTTGTTGACAACAAACTTTCATTTTCTAATTTGAAAGATATTAAAAAATATGATCTATCGGTACTAAAAACTGCATTTCGTATGATTCCTCAGAAATTAAATAGCAATGACCATAAAACTATTGCTAAAGCAGTGATTTCCATTTTTGCTACAAGATTAGTTTTAGATAACAGGAAAGACAGAATTGATTATCAAGTTAAACATGATTTTTTACGAACCTACACTTGTTTTGTTTTGAACTCACCTAAAGATGAAATTCAGGATTACTTAAAACCATTTCTTGACAATTTTAATACATCTGAATCCGTTGCTGATTTGTTCAGAGAATTTGTTTTGGCGGAAGATATATTAAACACATATGATAATTTTTGGTTGGTCTGGAATGCTTTTAAAGAAAAAATATTTGATATTTGTAAAGAAGATGATGAGCATTGGTATGTTGATAGAATAGTGAAAAGTTACCTTTTCGCTACAGTTACATGGAGAGAAAATGCTAAAGAATGGCATTCACTAAAGGATAAAAATAAAAAGTTCTTTGCAGAAATATCTGAAAATATTGGTCATTGCCCTTCTTGTTTATATGCTATGGCAAAATTATTAAATGATATTGGAAGCCATTATATAGATGATGGTATGCTTTGGATTTCAAATATTCTAAGAAACAATCCTGATTATGCTGATAAAAAACTTGAAGTTAACACTATTTTCTATTTAGAAAATTTTACAAAAAAATACATTTTTAGAAATTGTGAGAAAATCAAAAGAACAAAAAATACAAAGGACAACTTGCTGTTAATATTAGATTATTTAATTGAAAAAGGGTCTGTTGTTGGATACATGCTTAGGGAAAGTATCGTATAAAAACACAAATAAGGCACTGCACTGGACGGCTATTCCGCTCCACAGTCGCCAGTGAGTTTGTCGTTAAAAGTAATAATTACTTTGCTGCCAATCACGCTAGCTATACTCAGGTATAAAAAGTTTGACATTTAAACCATGGATCAACGCCCGATTTATCTTGATGCTCACTGTACAACCTCTTTAGATCAAAGAGTATTGGCAGCAATGTTGCCTTACTTTACTGTGCATTTTGGTAATCCTTCGAGCAATACTCATGTTTATGGTTGGGTAGCCAGTGCTGCCGTGAAAAATGCTAGGGAAGCGATCGCCGAAAGCTTATCGGTTATGATACAGAGGTTATCTGCGGCGGGTGATGGGCAAGGTTACATTAATAAATTTTGATTTCTTCCCAGGTAGCATAGCTATTAAGGTGGTGCGATCGCTGTTTTGTTTCCAATCTGAGTGTCAATAATTAATCCCACATCAATAAACATTCAACTTTGAGACAGGCGTTGAACAGGTGCGCCACTAAGGAGACGATCTGCTTCCATCAATAAATCAGGGATCTGCTGTGCATAGGGACTATTGCTTAAACAAGATTGGAGATCTAGCTTCGATATCTGATCAGCTTTCGCCCCAGGAAACCAATGACCACCATTCTCTAAGAGAT
>JBJOPG010000248.1:0-9459 GCA_046050865.1 Cyanobacteriota bacterium | reverse complement strand
GGCAGCATCTCCGACTAAGACTAAGCGATGTTTACTCCAAATTGATGGTTCTGGGATATTAGCAGGATGAATATAGTACGGTCGCTGAATTAGTGTTTGAGGCGTGGATAATTCGATCACCTGGGAAAAAATAAGCGGAAAATCTGCTTTGTTTAAAATGTTTGTCGCTAAGTTGATAATTGCTTCAAGGGATTTATTTTGTAGTTGCTCGAAGTTTAAAGCGTTATGAAATAGATAACTCAGGGCATTTGGGTAAAATATCAACTACCTGTCCAGCCTAACGAAAACTGCGAGTTTGATCGATTACCAGAATATTCTTAATGCCCCGCTGACGCAGAGCGATCGCCGTAGCTAAACCGACTGGTCCTGCGCCAACAATTAAAACATCATAGACTTCCTCTGCTGACTCCAAGTTCATTACATTCTAGTTAATTAGCTACTTACTCAAATGCTATCAGAGAAGGTCATAACTCTAAAAATGCTTATTTGGCGATCGCCGTACCCAAGACACAAGCCCGTTCCATGTTTGCCCCATCTAGATTGCTGCCTTCTAATTCGGCACAAAGTAAGTTGGCTCCAGTTAAGTTTGCCCCTGCTAAGTTAGCCCCCCGTAAATCTGCTTCCTCGAGGTTAGTCTCGCTGAGGTTCGCCCCCTGGAGATCTGCCTGTGATAGATTAGCTCCTTTAAGGTTGGCACTGTTGAGGTTAACTCCCCGTAAATCCGTTCCTCTGAGGTCAACTCCCTTCAAATTGACACCAGTTAAGTTGGCTCCACTCAAAAAAGCCCCCGATAAAGCAGTCTGGGCTAATTTTGCGCCCATCAGGTTTGCTCCCCGTAGGTTACTACCACGCAAATCAGCATTACTCAAATCTGCCTGCATTAAATTAGCTCCTAACAAATTTGCCCGCAAATCCGCAAATTTCAGCTCTGCTCCTAATAGGTTTGCCCCATCTAGTCGCGCACCCTTGAGATTGGAGTGGGAAAAATCTACTCCAGCTAAATTAGCTCCTGCTAGATTAATCTTTTCTAATTGGCAATCCGCCAGATCTTCATCTTCTAAATCTATTCCTGGAAAGTGTTTTTCCTGTCCTGCGCGAATGATATCTACGGTCATTATTTGTGTTTTACGTTTAATTAAAAAAGAAATTTATAGTTTTAAGCAAGTTCAAGCAAATGGCGTTTGATTTTTAGTCTCGCCACCAGAATCCACTAGCCACATCCCCGTAGCAATTTTGGGTTGGTATGTTTCCAAAGTCATACCCTGTTGCAGACCCATCACCAACAGGGATAAAGCGTCCAATAGTTTGGGGTCATATCGCTTGCCTGCTAAGGCTTGACAGTCTTTTAGAGCCTGGGTGACAGGATTTTTGTCTGAGGAATATTGTTTATATGCTTTCATTTTTTGCTGAAAATCCGCCAGCAAGCAAATGATGCGGGACTCTAAAGGAATTTGATCATAGGCTAGCCCTGCGGGAATACCTGAACCATCCCAAGCTTCTCTTTGGTGGGTCAAGATCTGAGCTACGGCTTCTAACTGGGGCATAACTCGCAAGACAGAGGCTTTGGGGGCTGTTTGATCTGCCAATGTTTCTGCTTGAGCTGGCGATTGTTTATTCCGCTCTCTAGTTACACCTGGCAAACCCACTCGATGGAGTAAACCAGATAAATATAATCTTTTAGTCTGCCAAGCGGGGAGATCTAGTAACTGAGACATGGCTTCAGCCATGGAGGCGACTTCGGCAGCTGCCATGGGATTGCTAATATCTGTAGCATCCAATAATTGAGCCATCCGCAGAAATGCCTGCATCTCATTGGAAGTAATATTTTCGCTTAAATCCTTGGAACCAGTAAAACTAGAAACTAGGTCTGGCTGTTGAAGAGTCTTATTAGAGTCCTGAAGATATTTAATCACTTGAGAAACCACTGCATCTAGATCATCTCTCTGCCTAGTGCAATACTCGGCAGTCATTTTGCTTAGTTTCTGAGCGATTAATGCAGCCAGGGGTGGATCGTATGTTTGTATATGGTCGATCGCCAGTTCTACCGTTTCCTCCACTAACTTTGGTTCAAATGTCCAAAAACCATAGAATTTACGTTCCAAATCTGTCTTAGGCGGGTTGTTTCCATAGTCCTCAGGAGATAATTCCTGACATAGCACCATTGCTGTATAGGTGGGGGAAAAAATCACTAAATGCCATTCTACTGCCACAGGGTCTTCTGGCTTAAGGTGCACCAGGGAGACATTTGCCTTCTGGCTCGTGGGATGAGTCTCAAACCCCGCATCAGGGGTAGCCATCAGCACCACATGGTCTGACTTGTCTGCCAAATCTTGATAACGATCCGCTTCCTCCAGATACCATTTCCCACGCTGAAAAGCCGTGATCATTAAAGGCGCACTCGGAGAATCGAGGATAAAATCTTCCAATGCATGACACAGCGCTACCAAAGTGTTTTTAAAGTAAACACCCAAGTTTAATGGTTGTGGGCTATGGCGATGAGCCTCATCTAATCTTTGTAATATCGAACCTTCCAGCATAGTAGTAAGTTAGTTTTAGTTAAATTGTTGGTGTGATTACCCTAAAG
The DNA here is from genome assembly GCA_046050865.1 of Cyanobacteriota bacterium. Classification (GTDB taxonomy): domain Bacteria; phylum Cyanobacteriota; class Cyanobacteriia; order Cyanobacteriales; family Xenococcaceae; genus Waterburya. The sequence goes on along the minus strand of JBJOPG010000248.1, from coordinate 6,875 downwards.
GATTCACTTTGCGTCCTTCTCTTTGCCCGTACCGAAAGATCGTCAAAGACACACCTGTGGTTAATTTATAGTTGTTTTTATGGGTTTTTTATGACTTTTTAAAGAGCAGGAGTAAGTTCTTGCTGTTCTGATTTTACAGGAGCTGTCAAGGCTTCTTCTAGAGGGGCTTTACCTAACTTATTTTCTAAGATTTGCATCACCTCCCGTCCAAAATCATTCGGGTTTTGGTTCCAAGCCTGGAGACATACTTCACCGAAGAAAGAACCAAAAGGCTCAGGATTCCACAAGAGTTTTTTTGCCGTCCAGGGCATTAGGCTCATGGGGTTATATCCAGGTTTGAGGACTTGTCTCTCCAGAGCATATTCTTCCAGATGAGTATGGGGTTGCAAACCAATAAAGAAAATTGCCGGCTCTACCTTATCTTGCCCAAAAATTGCTTCTAACTCTCGATGATAGGCAATAGTTTGTCTAATGGTTTCGTAAGTTTCATCAATCACATTAAAGGAGTAATTAACGGACACTAGATCATTAAAACCTGCCGTCTTTAAATCACGACAATTTTGTAAGACAGTTTTGAGGTTATACCCCATACGCATTTTCCGCACCAGTTCTTGGGAGCCACTAGTGATGCCAATCTCAAAATAGTTCATTCCCGTTTTGACCATCAGCTCTGCCAATTCAGGAGTCACATTATCGGCGCGAATATAGGCTGCCCAGTGAATGTCTTCCATTCCCGAATCAATAATCTTTTGGAGTAAGGCGATCGCATCGGGGATATATTTTTTCGCAGGAATAAATTGAGCATCAGTAAACCAAAAGTTCCGAATACCCCGATCATAAAGTTGACGCATTTCTTTGACTACTTCATCGGCAGGATTGATTCGTACCTGTTTCCCTTCGACTACAGTGTAAACGCAATAACAACAATTATGGGGGCAACCTCGTTTAGTTTGTACTCCGATATAAAAATCATTGTCTTGGAGGTAATAGTCAAATTCTGACCAAATTGTCGCGATGTAATCGTAATTACAGGCACTTTTTTCAATGGGAGTAGGCCATTCGTGAATCAATCTGGCTCTAATTTGGTTCTCCCCTACTACATAGCAGCGTTCATCCCGAAACTCTTGATTATGCAGAATTTTAGTCAACAATTGTTCTCCTTCCCCAACGGAAACAATGGTGCCATCAGGTAGTGACTCTTGAAGCTGTTCATAAAATACACTGACGGCTCCTCCCCCTACCACCACTCTGGCTTCTGGTTGATACTTTTTAGCTCTTTTTAATCCTCGTTTAATCAGGTTGTTATTGCGCCATAGCTCTCCATAATATGCCGTGGCTACTTTTAACCCCCCCAAGGCTCCTCTTAAGCGAATCAAGGGGTTTTTGGCATAGTAAAATTCAAAGGCATTTTGCAATGGATTCCCACCCCTACCGCCAACGGGGGCATAAATCTGAATATCTCGCCAAGAGAAAACCAGCAAAGATGGCTGAAATTCATCCACACAGCGATCCAATGCTGGATTAAAATCCAAAGGGGGAACAGTTCCCAGATCAAAGATTTTTTGCTCAACATCGGGAAATAGCTTGTGGACATGATCCGCCAAATACACCACGCCAATGGGGAATATCGGGTTGCAGGGCAAACGAACATAAAGGATGCGCTGAGTCATAGGTAAGATTTTAAGTGAGAGCTATTGTAAAATTTTGCTAAGCTTGCTGCTAGAATCGGCAATTTTTATGAGTTTATTGGCGCAAATTAAGCATTTTTCTGCCCCAGAGAATCATAAAGCATTCACATAACTTAACTTTAGCGAGATTGTTCACCACAATCAACTAGTTAAAACTTTCATTTCCGTAAATTTCCAACTTGTGCCTCTTCAACTACAGGTCAATGAGGATGAAATCAAGGGTCAATTGGGACGAAAAATTAAAAAAAAATAAATATGTATTAATTGATTCTTAATCTTTGTGTAACTATTAGCTACAATGTTAAACCAAACAAAAAATAGAGTATTTACTAAGCATCATCTTAGCTGAGATTTTAGCTAAAAATGATCAATAAAAGTTTGTCTAAATAATCTTTATCGGTAGCTTGCTTTACAAACTTTGGGGATCGGAGAATGTTAGGTTAGGAACAGCAATAAAAAAAGTTTTTACTCTACATTTCCCTCTAGCTATGTCTCAAACATTAGACCATCTTCCTAACGATCACAACAGTAATATTCTTTGTTGTTACGTTAACGCCACGAGTCAAATCCAAATAGCTCGCATTACCAATATTCCCAATTGGTATTTTGAACGAGTTGTGTTCCCAGGACAGAGATTAGTATTTGAAGCCCATCCCAATGCTGTCTTGGAGATTCATTCGGGAATGATGGCTAGTGCGATCTTATCGGATACAATTCCCTGTTCTAAACTCAAGTTGAAAAATAGTCAGCAAGATCGTAATTCCTCAAAAGATCCCAAGGCAATAAAACAACAACAGACTGGAACTGTTTCCTTCCAGAAAATGGGTGTCATAGCATAAATTGATTTTGCAGTTGATTTTGTTTGGTGAGGATGGCAAAAAAATATCAAGTTTGGCACTAAATATTTGGCACTAAATGTTGCAATATTCAAGATAATTAAAGATAGTTATTTGGGGTTATTAGAAATGATAGCCCCGTTATTTGTGGTAAGTTAGGGAGACTAAATATCTCTAGTCTGAAATTAATACTCGGTTAGTAAACTTGAATTTACCTTCGTTTCTTTGGCTCTGGAAAATTGCTGCTTGGGCAATGGGTGGAGCGATCGCTTTTTATTTATTGCTACTCGTTTCGGGGACGTTAATGTTTTATGGGCGGGTAGTAAAAATTGGTCGTCCAGCTTGGCTCAGAAACGCTCACTATCTTGGGGGCATCATCATTGTCTTTTTAGTCCTGTTATTGTTGGCGATCGGCTTGGTGGGCACTGTGGGATACTATGGCAGTCTCGGGCATTCGACTCATCTCTGGTCGGGCTTGTTAGTAGTGGGGTTGACCTGTCTTTCTGCCTGGAGCGCTAATCAGATTAGTGCTCATAATCATTGGGCGCGATCGCTTCACATCACCATTAATGCCTGCTTGGGTGTGGGATTAATCTACGTATCTTGGACAGGTTGGTCAGTGGTGCAAAAATACTTGTAAGTAAAATACCTGAACGTTAAAAATGGAGGCTGAAAAAGTCAAACCTCCATTTTATCTAAACTTAAAATAACTAATCTAGAAAATAATCAATTAGAAATTGTAAGTTGCTCCAAGGTCAAAAGAAATACCATTTCCATCTTCTCCAGAGTCTGCAACATTATCTTCTTCGCCAATAAAGACGTTAGCGTAACGAGCTTGACCAAATAAATCGAGGTTATCGGAAAGAGGATAGCCTACGCCAGCTTTAGTTTGGAGCAAGAAGCCTGTTCTGCTGGTATCAACGCCATCATCATCTAGGTCATCAGCAACATCTCCTGTCAAACTTGCTACTCCAAAACCTAAGCCAAGCCCACCAAAAGCATAAAGACTCTTAGAGTTATCGGGATTAAAGTAATATCTGTAAACGCCGTTAGCAGAAGCACCAAAAATGCTATATCCCAAGTCATCCACATCTGATCCACCGCGAGCATTGAAAAGTTCTAGCTCGGCGCTAATGTTTTTGTTGACTTTGTAGCCGAATAAGCCGCCAAACCCGATCCCAATATCGTCATCACTATTGTCTCCATTGAAGGGAACAAAAAGTCCCAGGTTACCACCAGCTCATTATCTTGTTCTTGAAGATTAACTTCAGGCTCACTGGGAGTTTCACTAGGAGTCTGAACACCAAAGCCAGATTCACTAGGGGTTTGAACATTGACGCCAGATTGACTAGGAGTTTGGACATTAACACCAGATGGACTGGGAGTTTGAACATTATTATCGAAGCCGTTAGTATTTTGTGCTTGGGCAGCTAGAGGAAAACCAATAGCCAACATGAACGCTAAAGCAGTAATTTTAATATTCATAATTTTTCACACCACATATAAATCATTGAAGAACATAGCTAGACTAGCTATGCTGTTATATTATGCGACGGAGGAAGAAGAGGACTCTGGCAATAGACAGATTTTCAACTGTTTGTTGTCGCTGCCCTTCCAGGATTCGTGAGAGGATAGTTAGAGTGTTTTAAGTTAAGCAAATCTTAATGAATCTAGACTTTCATATTCGTCCAGCCAAGGTAAATGACACCCCACAGATCTTCAGCCTAATTGAGGCATTGGCAGCATACGAAAAATTGAGCCATCAAGTTACAGGAACAGTTGAGGAGTTACAGGGACATCTGTTTGGTAATCGTATTTATGCGGAAGCGATCGTGGTGGAGATTGCTAGCCAGATTGTCGGTTTTGCTTTGTTTTTTCCCAATTACTCCACTTTTTTGACCCAGCCAGGGATTTATCTCGAAGATCTATTTGTGCTGCCAGAATATCGTCGCCAGGGAATAGGTACAGCAATGTTCTCTTATTTGGGTAAGTTAGCCAGAAAGAGGGATGCAGGAAGATTAGAGTGGAGTGTTTTAGACTGGAATGAAAGCGCGATCGCCTTTTATCAGAGCATGGGAGCCAAAATCTTACCTGACTGGCGTATTTGTCGTGTCACCGATGAAGCCCTAGAAGCTTTGGCAGCTATTCATTAAATTTTATTTGCTGAATAATCTGGAAGATAATTTTTGTAAGCATAGACAAAGAGCAACTTGTGTTCATTGTTACCAAAATGCGAGAATATTACTTCCCAGTAGACAAGCAACATAGACGGGCAATTTCATATTTGGCATTTCTTTAATATATGGAATATATGGTTTCGGCACGATAGGCGATCGCAAACGTTAAGATAAAAAAGAACCTTTAAGCCCCAAACAGCACAACTCAAAAAATCCTCCTGGTATTTATCTATAAAGAATATGGTTCAGACTCCAATTGAAAAAAAAGTATCCAAAGTAGAAAAATTAAAAGAGCGCAGCAACTTTCTTCGCGAACCGCTTTTGAGTGAACTACAGCAGGATACCACTCACTTTACCGAAGATGCGATTCAAATCCTCAAGTTTCATGGCTCTTACCAGCAAGATAATCGTGATAATCGAGTTAAGGGTCAAGAAAAAGACTACCAGATGATGCTGCGGACTCGTAGTCCAGGAGGATTTATTCCACCGCAATTATTTTTGACTTTAGATCGTCTGGCTGAAGAGTATGGTAATCATACCTTGCGGATCACCACTCGTCAGGGGTTTCAGATTCATGGAATCCTCAAACGCAACATGAAAACGGTAATCAAGACGATTCTGGACAATATGGGTTCAACCTTGAGCGCTTGTGGAGATGTGAACCGCAACATTATGTCTCCCCCTGCCCCCTTCAAGAATAAGCCAGCGTACCAGTACGCCTTCACCTATGCCAACAATATTGCTGATCTATTAAATCCTCAAAGCGGTGCTTATTACGAGATCTGGCTTGATGGGGAAAAAGCTATTAGTGTCGAGGAGGCTCCCGAAGTAACTGCCGCCAGAAAGAACATCGATGATAGGGGTATGGTGATCCCCAATAGTCCTGAGCCGATTTATGGGGAACAGTTTTTACCCCGCAAATTTAAAATCTGTGTCACTGTCCCTGGGGATAATTCCGTAGATATCTATACCCACGATATTGGGCTGGTGGTGATCACTAATAAACAGGGGGAACTACAGGGATTCAATTTCCTAGCAGGGGGTGGTTTAGGACGTACTCACAACAAAGAAGAAACTTTTGCCCGCATCGCTGATGAAATTGGCTATGTCGATAAAGAGGATATTTACGATCTAGTCAAAGCAATTGTTGCCACTCAAAGAGATTATGGCGATCGCGCAAACCGCCGTCATTCACGCATGAAATATTTAGTTCACGATTGGGGCGTAGAGAGATTCAAAGCCAAAGTCGAGTCTTATTTCGGTAAAAAATTCAAACCTTATAAAAAACTGATCCCTTGGCAATATCAAGACTTCCTAGGCTGGCATGAACAGGGAGATGGTAACTGGTTCTTTGGCATCAGTGTGGAAAACGGCAGAGTTAAAGACGAGGGAGCTTTTCAGTTAAAAACTGCCCTCAGAGAAATTGTGCAGCAGTTGAATCTGCCCATGCGCTTGTCTCCCAACCACAACGTTATTCTCTACGAAATTGCTCCAGAGCAGAAAGCGACTGTAGAAGATATCCTACATAATCGAGGCATAATTACCGTTCCTGAGGCGATCGAACCCCTAACTCGCTATTCTATGGCTTGCCCTGCTCTACCCACTTGCGGACTAGCCGTGACAGAATCAGAGAGAGCTTTACCAGGAATAACCGATCAAATTAGGACATTATTGAATAAACTAGGAATGGCAGACGAACACTTCGTGATGCGGATGACTGGATGTCCCAACGGTTGCGCTCGTCCCTACATGGCAGAACTAGGATTTGTCGGCAGTGCGCCTGAAACTTACCAAATCTGGCTGGGAGGTACTCCCAACCAAACTCAGCTAGCCCAACCTTATGAGCAGAAAATGCCCATTAGTGAACTAGAAACCTTTTTTGAACCTATATTTGTTTTCTTTAAGCAAAATCGCCAGTCCAAGGAAAGCTTTGGTTCATTCTGTAGTCGCGTCGGGTTCGCTGCCATTCGTAATTTTGCTGAAAACTACACCTTAGGAAGTTATATGGATACAGATACCACCACTAAACCCAAATTCCGTAAAAATCAGCGTCGTGTTAGCGTTCCTGACAATATCTTTCCCCGCTTAAAAGAGATTGCCGAAAAGGAAGGTAGACCAATGAATCAGATTATTGCTGATGCCCTGAGCGATTACTTTACCAAGAGTAAGAAAGC
>JBJOPG010000247.1:0-9108 GCA_046050865.1 Cyanobacteriota bacterium | reverse complement strand
AGGCGATCGCATCCTTTGTCTAATAAATTATCCAAATTTAAATTCCACCAGAATAAACCCTGTTGTGATTCCCCACTAATGATCGATTGGCCATCACCACTAAACGCTAAACTGTTGATTTGACTAGTATGTCCCCGCAGGGTTTTGATTAACTCCCCTGTTTCAGGGTTCCACAGTTTGATGGTGCGATCGCCACTGCCAGTTGCCAATACTGTCCCATTAGCATTGAAATTAACTGTAGTTACGCCATCTTGATGTCCCGTTAGAGTGTATAGCAACTTGCTACTTTTACCAAGATCTTTAATCGACCAAATATCTGCCGTATTGTCCCAACTGGCGGAAGCTAAAGTATAATTTTTTCCCTTTAGGATGTTAGGAGAAAATGAGAGGGCAGTAATCGCCAGATTATGAGCTTCTATGGTCTGTAATAATTCTCCTTGAATATTCCAGAGTTTAATGGTGTTGTCGTAACCCGCCGAAGCGATTAATTTACCATCAGGACTGACGGTAACTGCTTTGATGCTATCGGTATGTCCAGTTAAAGTTTTAATTAGTTTTGGTTGTTTTGTTAGGTTCCAAATCTTGATGGTTTTGTCTTCGCTACCAGAAATTAACAACTTGCCATCAGGACTAAAAGTAATACTATTAACCCCATCTTGATGACCTTTGAGGGTATCAATCAATTTACCTGTGTTCGCAGACCAAAGCTCAATGGTTTTATCCCAACCCCCCGCAGCAATGATCTTGCCATCAGGACTATATTTGATTTGCGAAATAGTTGCTTGCTCTGTTGACAATGTACGTAACAGCTTTTGTGTCCCATTAGGATTATTACGCCAAATTTCAATTTTGCTGTCTCCCTGAGCATCTGCTTTCGCCGTCGCAAAAGTATCCAGATTTTTCGGTGAAACTGCAACACTATAAATTTCTTCTATCTGCTGGGACTGATGATTCAATACCTGCCAAATTCTCACGGTTTTATCTACACCAGTGGAAATTAATTTATAAGAATTACTGGCATGACTATGGCGATCGCTGGGAAAAAACTTAATGCTGGTAACTTCTCCCGTATGTCCCACCAAGCTTTGTTGTAAAATACCTTCCTTATTCCAGATATTAATCTTACCGTCAATAGTTGTGGTCGCTAATAGCTGCTCATCGGCACTAAGACTTAGGTGATTAACTGATTCTGGATGGGCATAGGAATTGATTAATCGGCGATTACCCTCCGGGTACGCTTCGCGATCGCCTTTAGAATTTTGTTGGACGATGCGATCATCAGCAGCAGAAATTGTATAAATACTATTCTTAGTGGCAATGGATATTTCTGGAGAGAGATATGCAGGATTGATGATTTTCTCTTCTCTACCATCTAGAGTTAGAGTAAGATGATTTGCTTGTGCTTCTTGGGGAGTAAGTGCTTTGACGAGGGTGCCGTCTTGTTGCCAAATTTTAACTGTTTGATCATCACAAGCCGTGGCATATATCTCTCCGTCATCACTAATGCTAATCGCATTTACTTGTTGACTGTAGCCCTCGATGCGATTTAACTCTTGAGTGCCGTAGATAGACTGTTGTAATGTGGCGGCAGTTTTCAGTTCAATTTTACGCCAATTTTCTTGGTTGATGACCAGTTTGCCTAAACCATTTATTTCTTTAAGTTGTGCCCCTGCTTTTACACTAGTAGTTAAAGACTCTAATTGTTGATGGGATAATAGTTGCGCTTCGGCAACGGAGTTTAAGTTATCGATCGCACCGATTTGCGTAATTACTTTTTGACGATGAGCATCTAGTCCAAAAGCAGTAGCCGCTAGTCCGAGAAGACCTAAAGTTACAGCGGTTAATTGGGCTTTGCGTAGGCGTTTTTTGGCGGCTCGTTCTTCCTCTAATCTGGCATCAATACAGTTAGCGACATATTCTTTGGCGTTATCAGATAATTCATCGGTGTATTTGATATAGATCTCTTCTGCTTCTGCTAACCGTACACCCTTTAATAAAAAGTCATCCTGCCGCTGCTTTTGCAACCATAAGATTGCGGCTTGTTCGATCTGACGTTGCGATCGCAATCTTGAACGATTTTCTTCCAGCCACCAGCGTAAACTTGACCAATGGCGAATCAAAATTTCGTGGACAACTTCTACCGTTGCTTCCTGGCGCATGGCTTCGAGGAACAGTTCGTCATCTTCTGGGGGGTTGGCAGCACTACGGCTTTGTCCAATGTTATGCCCACTGTCTAGGTTAACTACCAACAGTTTGGCATCGGTTAAAGTAGCGAGAGTCCGATTAACTAACTCGGCGGGATATTTGGCGACGATTAAATCAGATTTCGTAATACGCCGACGAGTATCTTCTGTGCCTTCTCCCAATTGGGTTAGGTTGAGAAAAATCCACCGCGCACAGTCTTGAGCCTCCTGATCCAAGTGATCGTATACCGTCTGCGCTTGTCTTTCTAGAGCGCCCTTGATTCCTTCTAACTCTTGGTAAGCTTTAAGGGTTAACTGACCATTTTCTCTTTGCGGCTCTACCTGTAAACCTACTTGTTGAGCAGGTTTGATGATGGCATTGCGATAATCAGCTTCGCTGAGATAGGGGGGGACTAAAATACTGTCTTTTTGCAATATTTGGGCTAATTCTGGGGTTTCTAAACAAGCAGCTACAAAATCAGCTCTAATGGTGAGGACAAGTTTAAAGCGATCGCCTGCATATTGCAGCGCCCCTAAAATTAAGTCGATAAATTCCTGACGTTCACTGGCTCCCGCTAGGGTAAACAATTCCTCAAACTGGTCGATGACCAACACCACCATTACCTCAGAGCGAGTGCGTAACCAGCGCACAAATCCTTCTACTCCCTGATAGAGTAAGCCTTCAATTTGTAACTGTTGCTGTGCTTGGGATTTTCGCTCTTGAGGGTCACTCAATAACCGTGCTAAAGCCTGAACTGGCTTACTTCCAGGACGAAAACAACCTAACCACCAGCGATCGCTTCCAGGAATTTGTTGCCCCTGTCGCAGTTGCGCCATTAATCCCGCCTGTACCGCCGAGGACTTACCACTACCAGAAGCTCCCACCACCGCAATACTTGTTTTGTGGCTAATCTGATTAACCAACTTTTGGACTAGGGTTTCTCGACCATAAAAATATTCCCGACTGGCTTCATCAAAAGCTTGCAATCCCATATAGGGACAAATGCCCAAATCTAGGACGGATCGTTCCGTCTTAGTGCCATTTTTGGCAGGTAATAATTCAATTACTCCCTGAGTCCCCGATAACCAAACTTGTGGCGTAATACCTGTACCTGCTAAAGCAACCTGTAGCTTACTAATCCAGGCGGCGATGGTTAACCCCATCTCGGTATCAGCATTTCGCAGGGTTTCTAAGATCAGATCCGCAAACTGCTGAGAACGATTTAAGGGGGCATTGGCGGCAACTAAACACTGTCCACGGTCTGTTTCTAGTCGTAAATCTTCAATCCAGTCCTCCAGAGAATGGGTTCCAGGACAATCTAGGATCACAATCTGTTGGTTAGCACGGGAACTTTGTAGCACTTTTCTTAACCAAAACCGTGACAGGCTAATCCCATCCTGCAAAACCAACCAGGATTCTCCTGTCTCCGTCGTCTCCACTTCTCCCCTCAGGTAAAGTAAAGAGGTGCCGATTTCCATCTGAGTTTCATTTTGGGCATTAAGATGGGCATTTAGACAAGTGGCGATCGCGCTTTTTACTTCTGACCAGGGTTCATTAGTTTGAGGAAAATATCTCAGGTTGAAACCGCCTCCATTCTGCAATACCTGACTCAAAGCCAACGTTGTACCATTCGCCTTAAAGCCACCATCCACCACCAAAGCCTGACGGGGGTTAACATCTAGATTACAAGCTGACTGTTTACCTAAAATAACCTTGCCAAATCCTTCCACAATTCGCTTCGGAGTCTGGAGGGGAAATTCTGACTGAAGCTTACTTTCCCCCCGACTGCTTTTCTGCTGGTTAATTAAACGGATCTGCTGATTGGTTTTGTCAATGTAGCGCAGGGTCTGATGATAAACATATTGATAGAGAGCATCCGCTTCAATGATCCCCTGACCATCCGCAGCTTCACCCTGCAAGCCCCGCATCAAATAATAGGTAAATACTCCATGCCCTAATTCGGGAAATTCCCACGATTGCTGAGTTTGATCGCAGGAGAGCAAAGCATAAAAACCTTGGCTTTCTGCTGCCTTGTGACGTAAGGTTTCTACTAATTGGGCACTAGGATCGCTCAAGGGTGCTGTTCCTGTTCCTCTTAAAGTCATCCCGCCACTATGGCAAGCATCCAACCACACAAGCTGTTGACTGGCGGCACAGTTGCTTAACTCCTTAAGCAAATTGTTGAGGGGCAAACCTGTCCTTAACAGATCTTGGGTATTGGTGTCAGCTAAACATAAAACTACCTGCTGAGTTTTAGTTTCTAAAATGCCGTGTCCTGAAAAGTAAAACAGAATCGTGTCATCTTTTCTGGCAGATTTTATAATGTGCTGGATGCTTTGCTGAACTGCTAATAATTGGGGGCGCTGACTAACAAAATCGTGATGAATAATCACTTCTTTGTTAGTGAAACTAGCGGTTGCTGCTTTTAAGGCTTCCCCCAGTCCCTGACAATCTAGAGCAGAATATTGTAGAGAAGATAAATGCTGGTGATCCTCATACTGATTAACACCCACCAACAAAATCCAGTGTTTCGCAGGTTGCAGATCAAGTTTGGTTTTTGAAGGAGATTTAACGCGAGGACACATCGCAGGTTTGAGGATTTATTTTATTCAGTATAGATCCATAGGTTTAACCTCATTTATTTATGCAATTATTTATGCAGTGTTTTTTTTGCTGATCACCGCATCTGAATGAATGGACTAGAAACTAAAACTCGTAACTTTCACTAAAACTTAGCATACAAGCCTCAATATCTTCTAACTTAGATTGGAGTTTTTTATACTTAGCAGCCAATGCCAAAAAGTCTTCGTAATGCTGTATTGCCAACTCTGTAGCTTCTTGAGGATTTCGCTCCAGGTACATTTTAAGACGGACAACTTGTAATTCGGATTCGAGAGAAAGAGTAATCATGATTAATTGATTCAATAAATAGTGAATGATTTGTAATGATTTGTGATGTTTTTGCCAAGCTTCAGCACTGTGGTGACAGCGATTAAAGGCAAGGTAATCCATTTACATTGATACTGAAGTGATCTAAATAGGCTCGATCAAAATTGACATGACGAGCTTGGTAAAGATTCGTGCGGTTAAAAATAGCATCAGTTAAATTTGCTTGATATAGATTTGCTCCCCGTAAATTTGTTGCTGACAAAACAGCCCCCTGCAAATTGGCATAGGCAAGATTTGCATATTGTAAATTTGCTCGACTTAGATTTGCTCGACTTAGATTGGTAGCTACTAGAGAAGCAAAACACAAATTAGTATTCTCTAAATTAGCTAGGGACAAATCTCCATAGTCAAATTGACTATTATTTAAAACTGCATTCTGCAATTGAACTTGCCGTAAGTTTCCTTTAAAAAATTTGCTATAGGGAAAATAAGCATTGATCAAATCTTTTTCTACTAAATCACAACCATTGAAATCAGCTTCAAATATATCTTTGGAAACTTCAGATGCTCCTGAAGATAAAGAGATTGTTGTAATTCCTTCTTTTTTCATTTGCTTGTTTTGATAATATACAACTTGAAAAAATTGACCTTGAATTATAATTTATTAGCTTAAAATTATGTACTCATTTAACTAAAAACCATTTAAATCAAGTATTTTTTTGTGCGCTTGATTTTATATTAATGAAGATTGAAAATATGTGAAATAGTAAATATACGGATATAAGCGCTATTTAATATTGTCTTTAGAAAGTACTTTGAAGAGTTGTTTAAATTCAAAGTTATTTTTAAACATTATAGAGAACAAAAGTTGTTTTCAATGTCGAATTGTAGCTCAAGAAAAAGTTCCCTCAACTGAGCAAAACACAACTAAAAATCCATTCGATATTATTTTAAATAACAATTCTCTCTAGAAAATTGTCAAGAAAAAAGTGCAGAAGCGATCGCTACAAAAAAGTTGGAAAGTTTTCATTCCATCTGTAGTTCAGGCAGTAGCCTCAAGTAATCATCGAGTAATCATGTCAATTCATTGATTTTTGAAACTACTTGTGTTAGAAAATAGATCAAATTGCCAGATTTGCAAGAAGATAGCCCCAGCTTTAGGTAATAATAACTAAAGCTTAATTTTGCCTTTACCTAAGTCATATATTCTTTGATCTTGAGAAAACGAACCTCAAAAAATCTCTAGATTATAAATGACATCTAAAATTACTCGAAGATTCTGTCTAACAGCAGTTTCCGCTTTATCCTTAATTTTACTGGCTCAAAGTATCGATTTAACTAATAACGCCAAAGTTAGTACTCCTGTTGCCAATGCCCAGGATGCCGGTTTGGAAGCGAGTTTATCTGGTGCTGGAGCATCCTTTCCCGCTCCACTTTATCAAGGTTGGTTTGCCCAATACAATATGTCAAACCCTGGAGTTAAGATTAGCTATCAGTCTGTAGGTAGCGGTGCTGGTGTTGAGCAGTACCTTCAAGGGATAGTTGACTTTGGTGCTACCGATAAACCTTTGTCTGAAGAAGAGCGCGCTACATTTAAATCAACTTACGGAAAAGACCCCATTCAAGTTCCGATGACTGCTGGAACTGTGGTTTTTGCCTACAATTTACCAGGGGTAGATGATCTACAGTTATCTCGCGCAGCTTATTGCGGCATTGCTAACGGTGAGATCTCGCAATGGAATGACCCATTGATCGCTCAAGCGAATCCCAATGCTACTTTACCTGATCTGCCAATTAACTGGGTTTATCGCTCCGACGGTAGCGGTACTACCTACCTGTTTACCAGTCATCTGCAAGCGGCTTGCCCCAATTGGGAAGGTGGTGCGGACAAAACTGTCGAATGGTCTGGCGGGGTTGGTGCCAAGGGGAATGAAGGAATCACTGCCCAAGTTGCTCAAACTGAAGGAGGCATTGGCTATGTGGAATATACCTATGTTAAGGAAAATGGCATGACCGCAGCAGCGATCGAGAACAAATCGGGTAAGATAATTCCCCCTTCTCCTGAAGCAGCGTCATTGGCCTTTCAAGGAACCCAAATTCCTGAAGATTTTGCGTTAACCATAGCCGATCCTGCGAATCCTGAAGCTTATCCGATTGCAGGAATGACTTGGTTGTTGCTCTATCCAGAATACAAAGATGTTAACAAAGCCACTGCCCTTCAAGGATTTGTTAAATGGGCTCTAAATGATGGAGATCGTTATGCTAACAAACTGGGTTATATTCCCCTTCCTCCAGAAGTAGAATCTCGTGTGTTACAAACAGTTCAACAGTCCGTTGCAGCTAAATAAGTAAGAACTTAATGAAGTAGGGGGATAGGGGAATAAAAAGATAATTGTTACTCTCAGTCTCCAAATCCCCAACAATAATTGGTTAAACATTTTTCTGATTACGTCTTCCCAATAATCTGTCTCGGAGTTTGAGAATGCGATCGCGATATTTAGCGGCTTCCTCAAACTCTAGGTTCTTAGCGGCTTCTTTCATTTTGGCTTCTAGTTGTTCAATTAAGTCAGGAATTTTTTCCAGAGGCAGATCGTAGGATTTTTCGTAAACTTCTTCTAGTTGTTCGGAGTTTAAACGGCGAGAGATATCTAGATAAGCCAGAATTGAATTCTCTTCGTTTTTAATAATTGGCTTGGGCGTAATATTATGGCGTTTATTATAAGCAACCTGGATATTACGTCTTCTTTCTGTCTCTTCGATCGCCCTTGCCATGCTGTTAGTCAGATTATCAGCATACAAAATTGCCTGTCCTTCGACGTGCCTAGCTGCCCGACCAATGGTCTGAATAATCGAGCTTTCCGAACGCAAAAAGCCTTCTTTATCAGCATCTAAAATAGCGACTAAAGATACTTCGGGTAAGTCTAAACCTTCCCGCAAGAGGTTAACCCCAATCAGTACATCTACATCGCCCCGACGCAAAGACTGCAAGATTTCAATCCGTTCAATGGATTTAATTTCCGAATGGAGGTACTGCACCTTAAGATCTCGTTCGGCAAAATATTCGCTCAAATCTTCCGACATCTTCTTAGTTAAGGTGGTAACTAACACCCTTTCCCCTTTAGCAATACGTTCATGAATTTCGCCATATAAATCATCTACCTGCCCTTCCGTAGGGCGAACCAAAATTTTAGGATCGATTACTCCTGTGGGGCGAATAACTTGTTGGGCGACGTGATCGCCTGACTGTTCCAACTCCCACTTAGCTGGGGTGGCAGAAACAAAGACACACTGGTTAACCTTCTCCCAAAACTCATCCGCTTGCAACGGGCGGTTATCCGCAGCAGAAGGCAATCTAAAGCCATGTTCAATTAAAACTTTCTTCCTGGCGCGATCGCCATTGTACATACCTCGTAGTTGAGGAACACTAACGTGAGATTCATCAATTACCAGTAACCAATCATCAGGAAAATAATCAACTAAACATTCTGGTGGCGCCCCTGGTTCTTTTCCCGCTAAATGCCGAGAATAATTCTCTACGCCATTGCAATAGCCAACTTCCTCTAATAATTCCAAATCATAACGACAGCGCTGTTCTAATCTTTGGGCTTCCAGTAGCTTCTGCTCACTTTCCAATTCAACCAAACGCCCTTCTAATTCCTGTCTAATATTTAAACAGGCTGCGGCTAGTCTTTCTTTCGGGGTCACAAAATGTCGAGCGGGATAAATACTCACACCGTTCATACTCTTTAAAATCTCTCCCGTCACAGGATCGACATAACGGATGGCTTCGATCTCATCGCCGAAAAACTCAACCCGAATTATTCGATCTTCATAGGCGGGAACAATTTCCAAAACATCCCCCTTAACCCGAAATCGTCCTCGTTCCAGTTCAATATCGTTGCGGGAATACTGCACTGTAACCAAATCCCGCAATAATTCCCGCTGATTGACTTCCATGCCCAACTTCAAAGGTACGGCAGCCTTGAGATATTCCGCCGGCATTCCCAAACCATAAATACAGCTAATGGAAGCGAC
>JBJOPG010000246.1:0-6714 GCA_046050865.1 Cyanobacteriota bacterium | reverse complement strand
CTCATATCCATCAAAATTAAATCAGGATTTTCGGTATTTGCCATTGCTACCCCCTGCGCCCCATCGACAGCAACGACAATCTCATAACCGCGACGTTCTAAGCGCCTGGAGAGCATATCTCGATTCATTTCGTTATCTTCTACTAATAATATTTTCGGCATATTGTTTCTGGGTTGAACACTTTAATCATTAATCGTTAATAAAGATTTTGCTGTCTGGCGATCGCTTTACAGAGCAAATTATTTACTTCCTCCAACAAGTCTGAACAATGGTAATAACCTTTTTCAAAGATTTTAATCACACTCCCATTTAATTTTTGCTGGTCTTCAGTGGTTATTTCTTTGGCGGTTAAGATGACTATGGGAATTGCTCGCCATTGTTCATGTTGGCGTAGCTGATGAACTAACTCAAAACCATCCATTTCAGGCATCATCAAATCGGAAATAATCATTGCGGGAGTATAGTCAGCAAGCTTCATTAATGCTTGACTCCCATTTTCTGCTTCGATAACTTCCCAGTTTTGTTTTTTCAGTTGACGACAAAGTATTTCTCTAATGTCAGAATCGTCTTCTACCACCAGAATTGAATTAGAAGTTAAGTCGGGTTTGTACTTATCTAAGATAGTTCCCAATTGTTTTACCTGAACTGGTTTGAGTAAATATTCGGCAGCCCCCAAGGCATAACCCAGATTTTGATCATCCACCATAGTCATCATCACTACGGGAATATCTGCCGTTTGTGGATTAGCTTTAAGAGCGGTGAGTACAGACCAGCCATTCATCCCCGGCATCATCACATCCAAAGTAATCGCTTGAGGTCTAAGGGTTTTTGCCAAACGTAATCCTTCTTCTCCACTATTAGCAGTTAGGATCTTAAATCCTTGCTTACTAAGAAATCGTCTAACTAGATCATGAATTGTTGGGTCATCATCAATTACCAAGACAGTATTGATATTTTCCAGATCAGCAAGGGCAACTTCTAACTGAAGTTCTTCAAGTTCTCCCAGTTCTTCTAAATCAGGTTTTGCTACCCTAGCGGGCAGTCGGACGGTGAAAATTGAACCTTGTCCCACTTCACTAGTGACGCTGATATCGCCTCCCATCATCTGGCAGAATTTTTTAGTAATTGCCAATCCTAAACCTGTTCCTCCGTACTTACGAGTAGTGGAAGCATCAGCTTGAGTAAAAGCTTGAAATAATTTGCCGATTTGTTCTGGGGTCATCCCAATGCCACTATCTGTGACTTGAAAAATGATCCAATCTTGATCTTGGTCTGTATCACGACTAACATTTAAGGAAATAGTGCCATTGTTGGTAAATTTGCTGGCGTTGCTTAACAAGTTAAATAAACTTTGACGAACTTTAGTCAAGTCCGCATACATTGGAGGAAGATCTTCAGGAATACAAGATTCTAGAGTATTAGCATTTTGTTCAATTAAGGGATGGATTGTGGATAGGGTTTCTTGAATCAAACTTGCGATCTCAAAAGTTTCTAAATATAACTCCATCCGACCAGCTTCAACTTTAGAAAGGTCGAGAATATCGTTAATAAGATTTAAAAGATGTCTTCCTGCGCCATGAATCTTCGAGAGATCAGGGACAAAGTCCTCCTGACCCATTTCTTCTGCCTCTTCCATCAGCATTTCGCTGTAGCCAATAATCGCATTCATTGGCGTGCGCAATTCATGACTCATGTTAGCGAGAAACTGGCTTTTGGCTTGGTTAGCTTTTTCTGCTTCGTTCATACTCTTAGCCAAATCAGCTGTACGATCTCGAACGCGAACTTCTAGGTCTTGTTTCTGATGTACCAGTTCAACTTGAGCTTCTCGTAAACTTTTTAAGGTGCGGGAAAGTTTGACGGTACGTTCTTCAACTCGGGTTTCTAATTCTTGATTGAGTTGAAGAAGAGAAGCTTCCATACGCTCTCGCTGGAGAATTTCTTTTTTGAGCATTCTGTTTTGCCCTTCTAAAGTTCGGCTTAAATTACGCAACTGTAGTTGTACTCTAACCCTGGCTAAAACCTCTTCTCGTTGAAATGGTTTGGTGATGTAGTCAACTGCCCCTAGCGCAAAACCTCTAATTTTATGCTCTGTATCGGATAGAGCAGTCATAAAAATAATTGGAATATCAAAAGTACTAGGATTAGATTTGATGCGCTCACAGGTTTGATAACCGTCAATTCCAGGCATCATTACATCGAGTAAGACTAACTCTGGTTGATGATATTGAATCTGTTCTAAAGCACTTTCTCCATCAATTGCCACTGCAATTTGAAAACCTGCCCGCATTAAAGTTTCAGATAAAACTTCTAAATTATTGGAATTGTCATCGACAATCAAAATGCTATGGGAGTTGATATTTTCAGTCATTTTTTTGACCCATTAAAATTAAATATAATTAAATACTTAGGCAAGAAATATATTATTAATCTCTATAAATATTGTTCGATGAACGATCTGATTTGTTTGAGTTTGAAACCTTTTGCTAATTGGCGAATGTTTTCCCCAAACGGTAAAAATTTAGTATCCTCTGTTTCCAATCGTTGAATTTCTTGGAGTAGATCGTTGATTAAGCCTTTGCGGCTTAGGTCGTAGAGCTTTGCCATATCTTCAGAAGAGGGAACAACAATTTCGGCAACTTCAGCATTCAATACGGATTCTTCTGGTTTGGCGGATAATTCTGGCTGTTGTTCGTAAATCCACTCTAGGTTTAAATGTTGTTGTAATTTCTGTAATAAACTTGGCGCCTGTATGGGTTTAGGTAAAAAGTCATTAGCTCCAGCATTCAAGCTTTTGGTGCGATCGCTTTCAAATACATTTGCCGAAGAAACGATGACAATTACATTAGGGGATATCTCGGAAGACTGGCGTAATTGTTCGATCATTTCGTAGCCATCCATCACTGGCATCGCTAAATCGCTAATAATCACATCTGGCTGCCAGGCGATCGCTTTAACTAATCCTTCTTGACCATTTTCAGCTTCGGCAACTTCAAATCCGACTGGTTCGAGTAAGTTAACGATAACCGAGCTATTTTGCCAGCGATCGTCAACCACCAACACTTTGCGTTTTTCGCCTTCAAAGCCAATAACTTTTTCTGGTAAAGACAAAGGTTTGTCCGCCCTGAGCCAATTTGTGGTTTCCCGCAACTCAACTTCAAACCAGAAAATCGTACCTTCATTTAGTTTGCTGATCGCTTGCAGCGTACCACCCATCATCTCAACAATTTTCTGGCTGATCGCTAAACCTAATCCTGTCCCTTCCGATTGTTTTTTGACACTCCCTACTTGTTCAAAGGGCAAAAAGATTTTTTCAATATCTTCTGGATTGATGCCGATACCGCTATCTTCAACTTCAAAGCGCAAACGCTGTATTTCTGTCCCTGAAAAGCTTGGTAGGGTTTTAACCCGCAATTCAACTTCGCCTTTTTCAGTAAATTTGATCGCATTACTCAACAAATTCATTAAAACCTGACGTAACATTTTTTCGTCGGTTTCCACGCCAACGGGTAATCCCTCCTCTGCTTGATAAATAAAGTTAATCCCTTTTTGGTCAGCTTTAATTTGACAAATCTCCACAACTCCTTGAACAAAGGAAGAAAAGTGAATTTCTACTGGATGCATCTCCATTTTTCGCGCTTCAATTTTGGAGAGGTCAAGTATGTCGTTAATCAGTGTTAGCAGGTGAGTACCGCACTGATTGATAATATCGACTCCTTTTTTCTCTTTTCCTGCGATCGCCCGTGACTGTTGCAGAATTTGGGCATAACCTAAGATCCCATTCAGCGGAGTTCTTAATTCATGGCTCATATTTGCCAGAAATTCGCTTTTTGCTTGGTTCGCAGAATCTGCTCCTTCTTTAGCTTCTTGCAGTTGAAGAGTGCGCTCTTCGACTCTATGTTCAAGCTCTTCGTTTGTGTTTGCCAGGGTAGAAAATGACTCTCTCAGTTGTTCCGCCATACGGTTAAACGATTGAGCTAAAATACTCAACTCGTTGATTTTGAACTTTTCATCTACGTTTTGATTGAGTTCTCCTGCGGCGATCGCCTCTGACGCTTGACTTAACTTTAAAATCGGTCGAGTAATCCAGCGAGAAGTATAAAAACCTAGTAAAGTTGCTATTACTAAAGCGGACAAGCACAGTAAAACAGTTATACGTGTATTCTTGTTAATCTGTCCCATGAAATCGGCTTCAGGAACAACCACCACCATTAACCAATCTAACCCTAGTTCGTCGCGCCAAGGAGTTAACTGGACAAATTGACGTTTACCATCTAGTAAAAAATCTAGCTGTTGTATGGCATCAATTTTACTTAAATTGCCAAATTTTTCGGTTAAATGATTGGCAGTTGCCTGAATTAAAGCATCTTTACTGTCTGAAGCTTTCAATCTCTGTGGTTTACCTTTAATCACAGTAAAAGGCTGCTCATTACTAGAATTAGCGATTAATAATCCATTGCGCTCTAAGATAAAAGTTTTTCCTGAAGGGCTTACTTTCAATTGACGCAAAAAATCACTAATTTGAGAAAGGCGTTGTTCAACAGCAATTACGCCAACCAGTTTATTATTTTGCTCGTAGATAGGACGACTAACAGCAATAGATAGATTAAATGGTGCTACTTCCCAGTTATAAACTGGACTCCAAACGGTTTTTTTCTGTTTAATTGCTTCTGCATACCAGCCTTCCTTGTTAAAGGGATATGATCCTAAATCTTCTACGCGCTTGCTGCGACTTCCTTGCTCGTTTGTTTCCCAAATATAGATATGGTTATTACCATAATTTTTGAAGTCGATATCGCCGATGATAGCTTTTTTATTTTCATAGAAATAACCAGATGAAACAAAGTCACCTGATTCTAAGCCATAGAGAACATAGCCAATATCGAACAATTGCATTTGCTTCCAAAAAAGTTGCCCCAACCTTTTTATGTCTTGTTTTTCAAGCAAGCTCATATCTAGGTTATCCATATTAATTTGAACGACTTTTTGGGGAGTTGCCATGTAGCTATCCAAGTGTTGATCGATACGTTGGCTGACTTCCTGATGCAATTTCTCAACTAAGTCGGTAACAGCTTTCTGTCCATTACGCAACGACAAATATCCCGTTAGTCCTACAGCAGCAAAGATCTGTAAAACAAAAGGAATAATTAGTATTTTATTTAAAGAAATTTTATTAGACGCTCGAAAGTCAGATTTATTGTTATCAGGTAACTTGAATAACATAAGATTAACTTAATTATTTGGCTAGTTTTGACCAAAGCCTGTTAATCATATAATTCCCAAATTAAACCTGAAATACACACTTGTCTAGATAATCAATATAAAATACCTTATTAAATATTTAGATGACTTTTTTAGTATTTTTATTCCATGAAGTTAATTTGGGAAGCGCCAGTAGAATAACTACAATGAAATTAAAAGAAAACAAGTATATTGGATAAGATGCCAATACAATTGACCAATCTGTGAGGGCAAATAAATTGAACATACTTGCCGTCAAAAACATTGTCCAGGAAAACAAATCTTCGGTTTCAGGCTGAGAGTAAGATTTTCTAATGGTTGGCAATGCTCCCAAAGAGTCTATCGCAATATTGATTGAAATAGCGGTTAAAGGCTCTTTCGTCCACCACCAAAAAATTATACTAATTATAGCCCCCAGCATACAAGTTTGATCGAAAGTACTCCATCCCCCTTCACCATTTTTAATGGATAAAACTGCTATGGCAAGCTGACAAAAAGTGTAAGCAGATAGAAGCCACATGGTATCTCTGGCTCCCGCAGAATAGTTGCTAACTGCGATGATAGTGCCTAAAGTTGCCCAGATCCACCAACTTGCTCGATTAGGTTGAGTTTTTTGACGAATGATAGAAATCAAGTAAGGAATAAAACCCATTAATGAGAAAAAGCCAGCCAGTACACCAAAAAAAAATTGCCAATCAAGCATATCAAAATTGTCCTTATTGAAGTTTTTTATTAAGATATTCAATATAAAGTTAAAAATGAAACATCAATTGCACCATAAAATTTTTTAAAACAGAGTTTTTCCGCTTCTTTTAATACTTCTCCTTGTCCTGTAAAAAGGCGAGTTACACGAAATTGGTGATAGTTAGTCAGTTGTTTGGCAATTGAAATATGCTGTTTTGGGGGATTGTTTTTAAATAACTCATCGTCTAAACTTTGTAATCGATACCAAGGACATTTCATGTTTGCATGATGTGCATTATGATAGCCAAAGTTTAAGAATAATGAATTTAACCAAGGATAACGACGAGATATTAAATTAGAATAAGTATGTTTTTGTTCGTGAGTGCGATCTCTCTTCGGTAAATTAGCACCTACAGGAAAGGCTTCATAGGTATGCTGAAATGCATCTATCCATCTTAGAACTGTAATCATGCCAATATAAGCCAGAAAGTAGAGTAATAGTGCCTTAATTGAAACTAAAGCCAGCAAACTAAATAAACATCCCCTAAATATTAGGGTTAGTAAAATACGAGTCTGCTCACCGTGGAGTTTAGAATTTTGCCAAAGAATTATTAGAGAATGCCAACGCGACCAAAAAGAGACGACGGGAAAATAAAGCCATTCTAGTGCGACAATTATCAATCGCAATGAGGACGGTATATTTTTAATGGCTGAAGGTATATCAAAAGTAAATACGTCAACTCTTTTGACGTGATGGGCGATGTGTTGAACCATTAGGTTTTGAAAGCCATA
>JBJOPG010000245.1:0-6720 GCA_046050865.1 Cyanobacteriota bacterium | reverse complement strand
GTGATCGCGATCGCACTTCTTTTGGGTACTCTAGGTAAGACTTGAGGCGAGGTCTATTGTACCTTTGTTGACACCTATTTGTAAGTGCTAGCTTTAGATGAAACTTCTATTATTAAAAACATTATTGCAACGTCGTGCCAGGGATGAAGGATTTACCTTGCCGATGGTCATTGCCTTGGGACTAGTTATGGTTCTTTTGGGGGTAATAAGTCTCACCACCGCCAATGAAGAAAATATAACTGCTATTGCTCAAAACTCTAAATCTGATGCTTTGGCGATCGCTGAAGTTGGAGTTGCTCGCTATAGAGAATTATTAGACCGCAACCGAGAACTAACAATATTCGATGATCCTCAATGGTTTGCAAGACGTGCAAGAACAGAAGTTTGTAATAACGAAGATAGAGATATCAGCAGTTTTCTTCTAGGAGGAACGCAAAATGTAGTGGATAGTCGGGATCTTGATAATGATGGTAACACAACGGAGATTGTAGGCACCTACTCTTTAGTATCTTACGACTATAGCAATACCAACGGTGCTTTCAATCGTACAGATGATGATTTAAACAAAGATGCCGCAGGAAATGATGCTAGAGGGACTCTGACAGTTCAAGGTATTGCTGCCGATGATAGTAGTAAAGCACAAATTGAAGTAGAGATACCGCTTCGTATCAATCGAAACGATTTGAACAATCTTGCCCCTGCTTTATGGATTGGCGATAATACTGTTACTGCTACGGATTTGGGTAATTTAACTATAGGCAATGGCAATGTTGTCATCAAAGATCAAGCCACATCAACAACAGATGGATGCGGAGATTTTAGCGCTTTAGCCTCTACAATTCCCAGAAGACCAGTAATTAGCAACAGTCGCAATCTACCTTCAATTCAAAAA
The DNA here is from genome assembly GCA_046050865.1 of Cyanobacteriota bacterium. Classification (GTDB taxonomy): domain Bacteria; phylum Cyanobacteriota; class Cyanobacteriia; order Cyanobacteriales; family Xenococcaceae; genus Waterburya. The sequence continues at coordinate 5,828 of JBJOPG010000245.1, read as the reverse complement.
ATTATTGACGATGTAGCCAATGCTAGAACAGCTCTAGCCAAACCTGCGGGGACAATAAATACTCCTAATACTACAATCATTCCAGGAACAACTCTTTTTGGTCTTACCATCCACGATGCATACAATCCAGACAATAGGACTAAAAATTGTCCCAATATTAAATTATGTCGCTACTATTACGATCTTCGTGGAACTGGGAATTTAACTTATACAAATAATTTACTAACTGACGGTATCGCTAAAACCACTCTGTTGCTAGACCAATCTCTCACTATTGATGCAACAACCATCCCTGTGACCGTTCCTCCCACTCCTATGAAAATTGGTAGTACCAGTAACGCTGTAAATGATTCCAATACTTTTGAAATCTACGTTAATGGTGCCAATAATATTACTATCAATACTGGCGGTCGAACTGTGAATATCAATGCTCTTATCCATGCTCCTCAAAGTACCTTAACTATTACTGGAGGTGGCACAGTTAATATCAATGGTGCTGTTTGGGTGAATGATTTTGTCAATAATGGAGCTACAGTCAATATTTCTCCAGACTTAATTGCCAGAGAACCAACCAGAGAAGATCCCTCTACTTCAGTCAGAGCCTACAAGGTTTACAGTACGACTGACGAGTTTTATGGTGGAACAAAACAAATGACTAATAGACCGTTAACTGGTAGTCCAACAAATTGGAAAACAGAGGAGGTCAAGTGAACTGTGATGAATAAATTTTTATTGTTTAAATTAAGCCAAAGAACCTCGCAAAAAGAAGCAGGTTTCTCCACCTTAGAAATTCTTATTTCGTTGATCATCGCTTTACTCTTTGTTGCGTTAACAATGCAAAGCTTGGTTTATTCTATGGCGATGAAGGTGCAAGCACAAGAAAAGCAAAAAGCCAATGAACTAATCCAAGAAGATATTGAAAGAATTAACCGATTAGGCAGTACTTTACCTACACCACCTGTAGCTGCTACCTGTGATCCAGTGGGTGTTCCAGTAGTAGCATATCAAAATGGTTATGCCAGATTACTTTGGAATGCACTTCAAACAGAAGCTCCAAGCACAGCAACTACTACATCACAAACCAAGAAAATTATACAAAAAATCAAAGCAAATGGTGCTCTGGATAAAACAGGTAAGCAGATTGGTTTGAAACGGTTTGAAATTGCAAATAATACTGCCCCGTATAGAACCCTAAGAGTTGGTTATCAAGTTTGGTATTGGAACGGAACCACTTTTACAAACAAAACTGGTGGAACTCCTACTGCTGGAGATGAACCGATCGCAGAAACTTATGTGGAGATCATACCCGATGTCGCTTTACAATGCCCGTAAATCCAACGCTGGTTTCACCTTAGTTGAATTGCTCATGACGCTTATAATTGTCAGTGTAATTGCAGTGATCACTGTACCCAACTTTCTGGGCTTGCTGAATCGCAATCGAGTAAATCAAGCAGCACAACAAGTTGAAGGCGCCCTAAAAGAAGCTCAAAGACAAGCTATGCGTATGGGAAAACAATGCACTATCAATATTAATACCACAACTAAAATCATTTCTAATCCAGCAACCAATGGTTGTCTATTAAGCACCCGAAATTTAAATAATTCAGTTCAACTCAATTCCAAGACCGACAGCGGCGAAATAAAATTTTCTGGTAAAGGAAATATCGATGGAAGTGTTGTAGCTAATCCAGTTTTAGTTGTGTCAATGCCCAATCAGACAAGCCAGCGAAAGTGTGTAGTACTTGATGGTTTATTTGGGGTTCTGAGATCAGGAGATTACCCTATTGCCCTCGATGCGGCGGACGAACCAGAAGCTGACAGATGTCAATAGGTAATGTTCTTATTATGTTGATCAATTATTAGTTTTCTTACCTTAAAGAAAGTACTGGCTTCGCGTCGCATGAATAGAAGATTAATTCTTTTCCCCTTTAACTCTTAACCTTTTCTCTAATGCTACAGCAAGTAAAAAATGGCAATCACGGGAAAAGTAAGCTTGGTGATCGCGGTTTCACTTTAACAGAACTTATGGTTGTTCTGATTATCGTTGGGGTAATTGCAGCGATCGCATCCCCTCGTTTTATTGGTTTACTGAATCGCTATCGATTGGCTGGATCACTACAGCAGCTATTAGGGGCAATCAACGAAACCCAAAGATTAGCTATGGCTCAAGGTAAGTCTTGCCGTATCAATATCAATCCCACTACTAAAAAAATTACCGCTAACCCAAAGGGTTGTTTATTGGGCGATCGCACTCTAGATAAAGCGGTAACTATGCGCTCCAATTTTCCAGGATCAACAAGTATCACTTTTTCCTATAAAGGTAGTACCACGAGAATGGGTACCATTGTCTTATCTTCAGCTCATACAGACGTGCAAAAATGCTTTGTGATTGCCTTGGGGACTGGAATCAAAAGGATTGGTGATTACAATGGCAGTAAAACTGGTAAAGTTTCTGGAAGTAAATGTAAAACAACTGAATAACTAATTAGAACTCATGCTGAGATATCAATTCTACCCAAAATAATTTAGTTGCATGATTACTTCCAATTCAATAAAAACATGATCGGGAATATCAAACTCTAGCGATCGCACTTGGAGAACTTCTACAAATATTTCTGGATAAATTTCTTCTAAGTAATTTTTGAAGCTAGGATTACGCTTCAGTAACCTTTTTATTTGATTGCGGAAGTTAGCCACTTCAGCACACCAATGACGATAATTTCTCTCTCTCTCTGACTCCCAGTATTTTAATTTGAAGATATGTTCGATTAATCGCTGAAGGTAACTTTCTAGCGACCTCTTTTCTGATTTCCCCATATCGTCTATTTCGTCAAGCAAGTTATCCCAGTCCATATCGACAAAATTTCTGTCCTGAATCTTTTGCTTAATTTTCTCAACCCAAAGATTAAAATCTTGGTCATATAGTTCTTGTATATTTGTTTTAGCCATAAAATTTATACAACGCTTTAGGATTGATTTAGGCTATCACTCTTCCTTGTATCTCTTTATCAGTCATTTCCTTCTACATTTATGATAAAGGCGATCGCTTGAAAGAAGTTCATAGTTGCAGAGTGTGGTAAAAAATTCTAGTAATGGTATCTAGTTTGCATAAAGTTCGCTAAATCATATTTTTCATTCTTACTTAATTTAGATTAGGTTGATATACTTTGCTTTAGTAGTATCACCCAATTTATATGAAGTTAGGAGATGTTGCCAGTCGTATAATCATCGATCCTCGAAAGCTAACAGAATATGCACTTAACCTAGATAACCCCAAAGGAGCCGACAAAGCAATAATGTTTGAACGTCATCTTGGTTTTACTAAAGGTAATTACCAACTGCTGCTACAGCAAATTGAGTCAAAAGTATTTGATGCTGAAGCAACTTTACAAACAACAGACGTACACGGACAGAGATATCAAGTAGATTTAGAAATAGAAGGAGTTGAATTAGGACAAATAGAAACTGTGCGAACTGGATGGATAGTTGAATTGAAAAACGATGCAGCAAGATTAGTTACTCTTTATGTGAGGAAAAGAAAATGACTCAGCCAGAATTATTTGACGTTGTTGAGTTACTAATAGATTTACCCGAATCAAATCTTCGTGCAGGAGTTCAAGGGGCAATTGTTGAATGCTATCAAGATAATAACTATGAAGTAGAGTTTTCTAATTCTGACGGAGAAACATTAGCACTTTCTACTTTATCTGCTCGGCAATTCGTTGTTGTTTGGTCAGCCAAAACAAAAACTTGGCTGACTATCTCGGAAAAAGTTGCTGCTATTCTAAACAACTTAGATAATCATCGACAAGAAGAAGTTTTGGATTTTGCTCGGTTTTTATATCATAAATAGGTGTTACTGATTTGAAATATGAATTGATAGTGCTACTGTTATTAGCTTTTAAAAATAGTATCAAAATGCGCTAAATGCTCCGTTCATATTTTAATTTAGCAATGCCTAGTATTTTAGTAATGATACCTAGCTTGCAAAAACTCGATAAATCTTTCAGTTACTCGATAAACTAACCTATGTTCTTGAGTAGTTCTTCTCGACCAAAGATCACTTGCTATATGTTTCAAAGGTTCAGGTTTACCAATACCTTGAAACGAATTTTCAGTTACTGCTTCTATTAAATCGAGAACCTTCTTTGCTTTAGCCTTGTCTTTTCTAAACCACGAGCCTAAATCTTCTCAAAACTTCTGGTTAAAGATAATCTTATGGTTGGCATTCATGGATTAGTTCTGACAAACTTTCACTTTCAATTAATTCATCAGACTTTTCATCTCGGACTCTAGATTCTTCTAAGGTTGCAAAAAGCCATTCAGCATTTTTAGGAGATCGCAGTAAATGTAAACTTTCTAAAATACTAGTCAGTTCATCAGCAGGTAAGATGGCAATATCCTTGTGTCCCCTTCTAGTAATCAGGGCGATCGCGTTTTCCTGTTCGATTCGATTTAATAAGGTAGCCAAATTTTGTCTGGCATCAGTATAAGAAGTAGATATAGGAAACATTTTTTTGTACATATAATATGTACATGATATCATAGTAAATCAAGATTTATCTCAAGCCAACTCTAAGGGTGATCGCACTACTCAAGAAGTTTTCAATAACAATTAGCTGATATTAGGTGCAATAGTCTTAACAAAAGAATAGTCAAGTATTTTTTTGTCAACTGTGACAACGGGAATGTCAGATACTCTTGCAGTAGCTACAATTATCCTATCTGCTGGATCTTTATGAAAATCACCTGGTAAAGTTTGTGCCTCAACTGCGATGGCAGGGGTGATACTGATTAACATTATTCCTTCTTGTGACAAGGCGATCTTAAACCATTCTTGAATAGATAAAGGAAGAACAATTCTTTTAGCACTAACCAGTCTGGCTATCTCAATCAGGCTGATAGTAGAAATTCCTAATCCATGTTCTCTCTCTTCTTCAATAACTTGACGATGACGATTGGTCAATCTAGGATCGTTTTGATTTAACCACACAAAAATATGAGTATCAAGTAAAATCATCCAATCTCTTCATCGTAGTTTTCCATGTCCCAATCTTCTAAAGGAATAGCAGGTTGCTCGGGATTAGCATAATAAGCATAGGGTTGCATATCTAGCAAAGGATTAGGAGCGTATTTCTTTTCCACCGATATATTAGTATTGATTTGAGAAAACTTATTCTCAATACTTTCATTCAATATTTCTGAAGCAAGGCTTTCTACTGATACTTTTCTGTCAGCAGCAGCTTTAATTAAAAGTTCTTGAGCTTTTTTACTTAGATTAACGTTTGTTACCATCATAATCAAACAAGCAAACTATACTAATGATCTATTTTTTACGAAAGTAAATATTATCAACTGACTTCATGGGTATTGAGCTTAACTACCTTGGCATCATCCCAAAAATTATCATCTGTCGGCTGACAATCAGGATCTTAGTTAGCATTGGCTTTTATATCTTCATCACTCATTTCCTTGACTTTTTCCCAGTCAGTTAAATCCTGAATTTGATTTAATTCATCCATAGGTATTTTTATAATATTGTTGTTGCTCACATTTAGTAGCCCTCCTAGCACTAATAATTCAATAAACTGAGCCACGGACAGTGTAGGCAATGAAAAGAATTACTTTATTTACTAATCCACAGCTTCTGCCAAGACATCATCCATCCAAGAATTGATACTTTTATTGGCTTTTTTAGCTGCTAAATAAATCTGACGGTGACGTTCGGTTGTTGTTCTAAATGGTAATTTACCAGAAAAAGGTTTGTCTGGTTCTTCTCCTAATTCAGCACACCATTCTAAATAGTCATCTACCGAATTATGAAATTC
>JBJOPG010000244.1:0-6725 GCA_046050865.1 Cyanobacteriota bacterium | reverse complement strand
GAAAAAGTTTTAGAAGTTAAACCAGTCGGCATTAGAGATGATTTTCTGGCATTAGGGGGAGGTTCGATCTTGGCGATCGCTTTAGTCAATGAGATTGAAGAAACTTTGCAGCAAAAAATGCCCCTTAATGCCCTGTCAAACTTAACTACAGTTGAACAGATGGCTCGTTGTTTTGCCGAGGGACAGCCTACCGTTCAAGATTTGCCAATTACTCTTGATGGCATCAGTGCCAATGATTATCAGGCATTACTGACCATTATGGCAGGCAGAAAGGGCGATCGCCCTCGACTAACTTCACTGATGGTAGCCATGGAAAACCAGGGTAGCAAACCTCCTTTCTTTTTCTGTGCCAATGCCTATGAAGAAGCCACCGGACTAGCAGATTATTTAGGGAAAGAACAGCCATTTTATTTAATGGAATCAGGTTATTTCACCCTAGAAAGTAATAGTCGTCAAATTAAAGCCTTAGCCGCTCATCATCTAGAGGACATTTTGGCTGTACAACCTCAACCTCCTTATTTACTGGGAGGTTATTCCACTGGAGGTTTAATTGTCTGGGAAATTGCCCAACAACTTAGAGCCATGGGTAAAGAGGTAGCACGTTTAGCTATTATCGATACTGAGGGTTCCCATCCAATTTATCAAAATTATCAACAACTAAACTATACTCTGCGTACCAATTGGGATAAAGTTTCTCAGCTACAGATGACGGAGAAGTTGAATTATTTGAGAGCCAGAATCGAACTAAAAACCAAGTTCTCCCCTAAAAAAGATACCGCCGATCCCTATGTGATTCAACCTTACCACGGGGCAGTAGCTTTATTCCTTGCCACGGAAACTGATCATCGTTTCTTCTTTAGTCATAAAATCAAATTTTGGCTATGTCCTCGTGGAGGTTGGCATCAAGAGATTGCGCCTCAATTAAAAATCGAACGGGTACCAGGGGATCATTTCAATATGCTGGCAGCTCCTAATGTGCAAACACTAGGAGCAAAATTAGCACAGTACCTGCTTTGAAGGGCTAAAAACTAAGCAAAAAAGCTGTTGGCTGCTTGAAAACGTTTATTGACTTCATCCCAATTAACCACATTCCACCAGGCATCTAAATAATCATCTCGCTTATTTTGATATTTAAGATAGTAAGCATGTTCCCAAACATCATTACCCAGAATGGGATATTTGTTTTCCAGCAGAGGACTATCTTGATTAGCAGTACTGATAACTTCTAATTCTTGTTGGTCATTCATCACTAACCAGGCCCAACCACTGCCAAACTGTTTTGCTCCCGCCTCATTGAATGCTGTTTGGAAAGTGGCAAAATCGCCAAAAGTTTGGTTAATTGCTGCGGCAATTTCCCCCGTTGGTTCACCTTGACCTTCAGGAGTCATAATTGACCAAAACATGGAATGATTGGCATGACCACCGCCATTGTTGCGCACAATCGTCATGATATCTTCAGGCAGACTATTAAGATCTAGCAATAGATCTTCAACGGATTGTCCTTTTAAATCAGGATAAAGGGCGATCGCTTCATTGAGATTTTTGATATATTTAGCATGATGTTTATCGTGATGAATGGTCATGGTCTGGCTATCGATATAAGGTTCCAAAGCATCATAACCATAGGGCAAGGGGGGCAGAGTAAACTCATCCGTTGGAGCTTGAGCAACCAAAGTATTGTGATCAGATGCGATTTGACGAGTCAAACTTGTCTCCTGCTCAGTAGCATTTGCTACCCTGATATTTGACTGAAAGATTAATGAGATGGCGATCGCAATCGCCATCATGACAGCGTAAATTTTTTTTGGGTACATTGAGATAGTTAGTAATTACTTATGTCTGACTAAATTTTAACTCCAGTTGGGATCAAGTATTACGTAAATGTAATTACTGTGTAATTACTGATGGCTTGCAACTAATAATTAATTAATCAATTGAATTTTAATTTAACTACCTATCAACAAGCCTGGCAAAGAGTCAATCAAAGTCCAATAGGTACTCATGACATCAAAATTGAGCAGCCAATATCTTTGGCTGTTTTTGATTGTATTTCCTCGACTAACACTAAACTTTGGTCATTGATGGCCAGTGGTCTTAAATGTCCGACAGGGGTAATCGCCCTAGAACAAACCGCAGGCAGAGGACAGTGGGGACATAGTTGGATCTCGGCAAAAGGCGGGCTATATCTCTCGGTGGGTCTGGATTTAGACTTAGAGATTAATCATTATCCTCATTTAGTGATGGCGATCGCTTGGGGGATAGCAACGGTTTTACGCCATTATCATTTACCAGTAACCATAAAGTGGTCGAATGATTTGCTGCTTAATCAGCGTAAGTTGGGGGGAATTAAAATCGAAACCCGTAGCCACCAGCAGAAGCTAATCAAGGCTGTAGTGGGCGTTGGCATCAATTGGTGTAACTCGGTACCTGAACCTGGGATTAACTTAGAGTCTTACTATCAAAATATTACACCCAATATTGCACCTATCAATTCTTTGGAAGAACTGACGGCGATCGCCTCTTTTGGAATCTTATTCGGCTACGAATATTATTTAGCCGTGGGTATTGACCAGTTATTAGCTAAATATCTGGAAATTCTTAGTAGTTTAGGTCAACAAGTTAACTTTAAAGGTTCACCTGGGGAAGTTGTCGGGGTGACTAGAGAAGGGAAGTTAAGAGTGAAATTGCGATCGCCTGGGGCAACAACCATGATTGCCTTAGCTCCTGGAGAAATTAGTTTGGGTTATGGATAAAATTTGTAGGGGCGAACGGCCGTTCGCCCTTACCCATGGGATTATTGATTTTTAACTACATCCCTCTGGTTTTTTGTGACCAAACTCTGGTGGGTAGACCCCAAATATAGATAAAGCCTTCTGCTGCTTTGTGGTCGAACTTATCTTCCGCGCCGTAGGTTGCTAGATCTGGCGCATAGATCGAATTCTCTGACTGACGACCAACTATGGTTGCGTTACCCTTATGCAGTTTAATTCTGACTTCTCCCGAAACTCTTGCCTGAGTCTGTTGAATAAAGGCATCTAAGGCAGCTTTCAAGGGACTGTACCACAAGCCACGGTAGATTAACTCCCCATAAGACTGTTCAATGCCTCGTTTATATTGAGTGACCTCACCTGTCAGGGTCAGGCTTTCCAAGTCACGATGAGCATGAATCAAAACCAGTAGGGCTGGTACTTCGTAGATCTCCCGCGATTTAATCCCCACTACACGGTTTTCTAACATATCGATCCGTCCGATGCCGTGTTTACCAACAGTTTCATTGAGCTGGGTAATCAAAGCCACGGGGTCTAAATTCTGACCATTAATTGCGATCGGTAAACCTTGCTCAAAACCGATGGTAATATACTCTGGTTCATCGGGAGTATCGGCGATCGCCTTAGTCATCAAGTAGATTTCTTCTGGCGGCTCTGCCATCGGATCTTCGAGGATACCCGCTTCAATACTGCGACCGAGTAAATTGCGATCGATACTATAGGGAGAAGATTTTTTCACGGGAAACTCTAAACCAAATTTTTCCCCATAAGAAATTGCTTCTTCTCGACTCATATTCCATTCCCTAGCAGGAGCTAGGACTTTCAAGTTGGGGTTCAATGCCATAATGCCCACATCAAAACGCACTTGGTCATTACCTTTCCCTGTGCAGCCATGAGCTACTGCATCAGCACCATATTTTTCCGCCGCTTCTACCAGCAATTTAGCAATTAGAGGACGGGCTAAAGCAGTAGAGAGAGGATAACGGTTTTCGTAGAGAGTATTGGCTTGGATGGCAGGGAAAGCATAATCGGTCACAAAATTTTCTGTCGCATCTACCACCAAAGATTCCGCAGCACCACATTGTAAAGCTTTTTTTTGAATTGGCTCTAATTCATCTCCCTGTCCTAAATCAGCAGCGAGGGTGATTACTTCTTTTACCCCCCACTCATTTTTGAGGTAAGGAATACATACGGTGGTATCTACTCCCCCTGAGTAAGCTAAGACAACTTTATCAGCACGTCCCATGATTGATTTCCTAGAAATATATGACTAAACGGGTATTGTACATAAAAGCCTCCTCCTTAAAATGTTTTTCTTGGTCAAGTTTGGGCAGTGGAGGCTAAAATCTATGTTAATCAGTAATCTTTAACTGATCTAGATTCCAGAACGCACCCCCCAAAGCGGAATATTCCACGCCTTCAATTTTGTTACGGACTGCTGTCAGGGAATAAGGATTAATTAGATAAATTAACGGTAATTTTTCGGAGCTTAACTGTTGAACTTTGGCATAAATTGCTTTACGTTTTTCGATGTCTAACTCTCTGGCTCCTTCGATATAAAGTCTGCCTATTTCTGCTTCCCAATCAGCAATTACTCTTCCTTCCAAACCCTCAACAGGCTGGTTAAACAGATGGGAACTACCGTCTGGCGACCAGAGGTTAAAGCCACTGTTTGGTTCGTTGCCGCCTGTGAAACGTAACAAAATGGAGTCCCAATCAAGAGTGTTATCTGTTTTGCCAATTAAAACATTGAAGTTAATCGTTTTAAAGTTAACTTTGATGCCAATCTTGCCTAGATCTTCTTCAATTTGATTCCCTATGGCTTCGGCGGTTGGACTACCAGTGTTGGTGTTCAAGGTAAAACTAACGCGATTACCATCTTGATCTAATAATTGATCTCGTTGATTGTAGGTAAATCCTACTGCCAACAATAATTCTTTGGCTTTTTCAGGATTGTAGGGATAGCCAGGCAAGCCATCATAGTAATAAGGGGATTGTTTAGATATATCAGATACTTGTGGCTCACCTAATCCCCGATAAATATTCTTAATCATCCGTTCACGATTAATCGCGTAGGATACCGCTTGCCTAAAATTAACCTCGTTAAACCAACGAGATTTAATCGGCTTGACTACAGGTTTACCATTTTTCTTACCTTGGTTGAGGTTAAACATGATAAAACTTGTCCCATAAGCTGGTCCTCCGTTGTAGATAGTAAAATTGCCCTTCTTCTCCTCTTTTTTGAGCAGGGAAAAATTCTGTGCAGAAATATCAACAAGGGCATCTAGACTACCAGAGCGAAATTGTAGCAGAGCATTATCCGTTGATTCGACGATTTCCCAAACTACCTTCTTGATCTGAGGAAGATCTTTTCCCTCAAGATCTTTTTTCCAGTAATAGGGGTTTGCTTCAAAAACAAGTCTTTGAAAAGTATTATAGCTGGCTAGTTTATAAGCACTACTAGCAACAATTTTTTCTGGAGGGGTGTCTACTGTCCAAGTAGAAAGAAACTTTAACTGTCCTTTGTTGTCTTTCTGCTCTACAGTTTTGCTTAAAATATGAGCTGGTAAAATTGCTGCACCTGTAGCTCCCAGAAACGGGGCAAAAGGTTCTGGGATGGTAAATTTGACTTGTTGGTCATTGATTTTATCTACTTTCGGTAAAGCTCCATTCTGACCAATTCTCAGTATATCCCTCATCCCCGTCGGAACATCAGGATTCAGATAAAGTTGATTGTAGGTAAACAATACGTCGTCTACTGTTAAGGGATGACCATCAGACCACTTGAGATTCGGTTTTAAAGTATAAATAATTTCCAGTTTATTGGCTGAAATTCTCCAAGATTCAGCTAAAGCTGGCTTAATTTCCCCAGTAATGGGATTTTCACTTACTAGACCATCAAATAGCATTCTACCGACATCGCTACTAGTTTTATCACTAGCTAAAACAGGATTCAAAGTTTTAGGATCGCTTAAAATGACATCAACTAACTGAGGTGGCTGGTCGGGGTTTGCCAAGAGGGTACTAGGATTACAGGCTGTTAAAGGAATTAACAACAGCACTGCTAAAACAAGAGCCAGACAGTTAGTGATGAATCTTCGGAGTGAGTTGAGCAAATCCAAGACTTATATTTTCCCTTACTCAGTTTTAGACAACATTTAGACCATATTATATTTGCTGCCGTCAATTTTGAGCCATGAATTTGATAGTAATATTGTTTCTAGCTATCAGTAGCAGATCAGTATTAAGCGATCGCAAATTATTTAAAAATCATTTAAAAGCTATTTATATGACATCTAGTAATCAGATTGGTGTAGCGGTAGTTGGGACAGGATTTGGGCAGAAGATTCACATTCCAGGATTTCAACATCATCCCCGCACGGAAGTTGTCGCTGTCTACAACCGCGATCTCAATCAAGCCAAAAAGATTGCCGATGAGCATCAAATTTACTATGCCTACAATAATCTAGATAAAATTCTCTCGCTGCCTGAAGTGGATGCCGTCAGTATCTCTACGCCGCCTTTTTTACACTACGATATGGCGAAGCAAGTCCTAGCCGCCAAGAAACACCTGCTATTGGAAAAGCCCATGGCAATGAACGCCACCCAGGTTAAAGAACTATATCATTTGGCTCAGGCTCAAGGAGTAACGGCGATCGCTGATTTTGAATTTCGCTATGTCCCTGCCTGGTTAGCTTTAGCTGAACATCTGCAAAATGATTATGTGGGTAAAAAAAGATTAATTAAAATCGATTGGCTGGTAACTAGTCGCGCTGACCCCACCAGAGACTGGAATTGGTATTCTCAACAGGAGGCTGGAGGTGGTGCCTTGGGAGCAGTGGCTTCCCATGCCTTTGATTATATTAACTGGCTGTTTGGCTCTGTATCCAAGCTCTGTGGCTATCTCAACTGTGCCATACCCGAACGTCCCGACCCCAAAGAGGGTGGTGTTATGAA